>CAMZKS010000086.1 GCA_947311285.1 uncultured bacterium
AACATACAACTCAATTCTCTATACTATAACTAAATAACCTTCCGTGTTGCGTTTGGGGTGAGAATTTAGGTAGGTACAAACAAATGCTCAAAAAGTTTAATTATGATTTTGCACCAGAATTAAGTCTGCGAAAAATGCAGAAGCGTTGGGGAAGCTTTTTAACCAAAAAGAAAGTATTACTGAATCCTGAACTCATCAAAGCCTCAAAGGAATGTATTGATTACGTAATAATTCATGAACTTTGCCATATGAAGCACCAAGACCATAGTGCCGCATATTATCGATTTTTAAGCTCAAAATATCCCAACTGGAAAGGGATTAAAGATCAACTTGAGCTTCGTTTTTCAAACTATTAGAAACCGCCCTTAGTGACCTCTTTACCATAGTGACCAACATTCCTACCCTTTGAACGACTCTAAAGGCTTAAACGACCTTTACTACGCAAAAAATCATAATGTCCTGCTCCCCTAGGGAGTAGATCACTATGACGTATTAGTGCATCGCATGGCGGAGACCTCAGCCTAGCGTTCAACATAAAACAATCCGCACTTAGCCTATAACTTTCTGGCGGAAGGAGGGGGATTCGAACCCCCGAAGCCATTGCTGACTTACACGCTTTCCAAGCGTGCGCATTCGACCACTCTGCCATCCCTCCAATGCCACAGCAGTATAGAACTCGATTTTACAGCGTCAAAATAAAGCTTAAAATCAAAGAAGATAATAGTGCTATTATTGAGGAAATTTAATAACTTTAATTTATAAATTTTGGAAACTGCAGTAGAAAACATTGTCGAATTACTGAGTAATACCCCACCTGTAAAAATGGCTTTATATGCCGGGATTTTTACCTGGGGCGTAACGGCTTTAGGTTCCAGCTTAGTTTTTTTCTTTAAAAATATTAATCGTAAATTTTTTGATGTCATGCTGGGCTTTGCTGCCGGAGTCATGATTGCTGCGAGTTTTTGGTCACTCTTAGCGCCATCCATTGAAATGAGCGCCGAGGTTAGTGATTTTCCGGTATGGGTTCCCGCCTTAGTTGGGTTTATGAGTGGTGGTTTGTTTTTAGCCGGAGTAGATAAAGTACTCCCCCATTTGCATCCCGGGATGAAAAAAGCGGAGGGCCCCAAAACAGGTTGGCAACGAAGTGTTCTTTTGGTTATGGCCATCACTATTCATAATATTCCTGAAGGTCTCGCTATTGGGGTCGCCTTTGGGGCTGTTGCCTATGGTATGGATTCCGCTACTATTGGCGCTGCTGTCGCTTTAGCTATTGGCATTGGGTTACAAAATTTTCCAGAAGGCGCGGCGGTTTCATTTCCGTTACGTCGTGAAGGCTTTAGCCGTACTAAGGCTTTTATGTATGGTCAAATATCGGGCATAGTAGAACCCGTTGCCGCCGTAATTGGCGCTTTAGCCGTCGTAACCATGCAACCTATTTTGCCTTACGCTTTAGCTTTCGCGGCTGGAGCTATGATTTTTGTAGTGATTGAAGAATTAATACCCGAATCACAGCAAGGCAATAACACGGATATAGCCACGATTGCGACGCTGGTTGGGTTTGCGGTCATGATGACTCTTGATGTAGCGTTAGGATAATTTCTAGCAGTTTTAAATATGAAAGCGGCATAAAATTGTATTTCCAAGTAATTTAGGCAGAATAAATATTGAATGCCCGAAATGCCAGAAGTCGAAGTCGTGCGCCGTCAGCTTGAATCACATATTCTTCATAAGGAAATTGAATCAATCGAACTGCTACATCCCAAAATAACACGTAAAAATCCTGAGTTTAGAGAAGCCTTAGTAGGTGATACATTTATAGCCATTACTCGTATTGGTAAATTATTAACTTTTCAGTTTAAACATTACCACGGCTTTATGCTGGGACACTTAAAAATGACAGGGCAATTTATTTATGCCGATAATCAAGGTCAAATTGGTGGCGGCCATTCGTTAACCAAGGCGGACTTCAACTTACCCCACAAACATACTCGAGTTATTTTTCATTTTAAGGGTAACTCCACTCTTTACTTCAACGACATGCGTTTGTTTGCATACTTACAGTTAGTGACTCCGGATGAAAAAGAATCTATTTGGGCTGGGTATGGAATCGAACCAGGAACTGAAAATTATACGTGGGAAAACTTTGAAAAAATATTTGATCGTCGCAAAACCAGCATAAAGGCTTTATTATTGAATCAAAAAGTAGTGTCTGGCTTAGGAAACATTTACGTAGATGAAGCTTGTTATCGTGCAAAAGTACTGCCTTTCCGAACAGTTGATACGCTTAAAAAATCAGAAAAGAAAGAATTATTCAAGCATTGCTCTGAAGTAATGATGGAATCTATTGCCCGTGGTGGTACCACCTTTTATCAAGTTATTTCACCAGACGGAAAAAAGGGTAACTTCTCTGACGAGCTTGAAGTGTTTGATCGTGCGGGCCAACCATGTTACAAATGCGGAAACATTATTTCTAAAATAAAACACGCTGGGCGGGGCACGCACTTTTGTTCTACGTGTCAGAAGTAAACTACTAAAACATTCCATTCAGCCCCATTCCCAGTAAACCTAGAATTAAACCCGTCGCGCCACACACGCCCCCAATAAGCCAAAAACGCATTACAATTTGAGTTTCAGACCAACCGACCTTTTCGAAGTGATGGTGAATTGGGGCAATGTGGAACAACTTCTTTTTAAACTTCTTTTTCCAAAACAACTGTAACATTACCGATATTGTTTCAACCACAAACACGAGTCCCACCACCGCTAAAATCAAGACCGCGTTAGTCATTAAAGCAATTACACCTAACGTAGCCCCTAAAGCCAGACTGCCAGTATCCCCCATATAAACCGAGGCTGGTGGCACATTGAACCATAAAAATGCCAGTAAAGCGGCCACAATAACCATACAAAGTGCGGCTAAAATCGGTAGCCCGTAAAAATAGGCAATCGCTCCGAAGACGCCAAAACTAATAGCCAGTAACCCCCCGGCTAAACCGTCTAAACCATCGGTTAAGTTAACCGAGTTAGAAACCCCTACCAAAATAAATACAAACAAAGGCGCATACCAGTAACCAATGTCAATATCTCCGTAACCCGGCACATGAAACAGTGAATAATCTAGTTTAATGGTGAACCAGATCGCCCCCGCTACGGCAAATAAAAACAAACTCCAAAACTTCACTCGAGCGGATAAACCTTTGTGTTTAGATTTTTCTGTAATATTTAAATAATCATCCGCAACACCAAGTACTCCAACAAAAATAAGCGTTGCTAAAGGTAAGTAGGTTTCACCTCGGTTTAGCAATGAAGCCTCTACTACCC
>CAMZKS010000087.1 GCA_947311285.1 uncultured bacterium
CCCCCACTAGCTACATAGTTTCGACGTACTAATTTAGGCTTATTGGTTAACAGTTTTGGATTTTTATCGAAGTCAGCAAAACCAACCTCACGGGCACGAATATCACGAAAAATATAACTATTTTGGTCTAAATTATGTTCGTCATAAAATTCACCTCCAACCAACTCACGCAATTTTTGTGGTTGGTCTTTTAAAATTTGTCGTAGATTAGAAAATTTGGCCCCATCTAAAATATTACTGACGGGGACATCACGCATTAAGCGCATAATTCGTGTCCATTCTGGTACAAAAGTCTGAAACTGTACGAGTAGTTTTACTAAATCATCATCATGGTAAGGCACATAATCACCTCGTTCCCACCATTCTTTTAACTCGGCTGTTTCTAGCACCAAACACGGATAAATTTTAATAAAATCCGGACACATATCCGGGTTACTAAACACTTCTTTCATCCATTCTAAATCGTTTTCGGGTGTACTGCCGGGCAGTCCTGGCATTAAGTGCCAGCAAACTTTAAACCCAAAATCTTTCATTAATTTTTGTGCCTTTACTACGTGTTTACGCGAGTGCCCACGCTTGGTTAAACGTTGAATATCATCATTCAATGTCTGCACACCGATTTCAATTCGTGTACAACCATAACGCCGCATTCGCACCAATTCTCGCTCATTAATAAAGTCCGGACGTGTTTCTAGAGTCAGTCCAATAATACGGTGATCCGCGGTTTCATTATGAGTTTGTGATTTAGCTAAGGTCGTCGCAATTTTTCGGTAGGATTTTTTCTTTTCCTCACTTAAACCAAACTCATTAGCGGCATCGTAACATCGTTTTAAGTACCAACTTTGGTAGCGATGTGGCAAAAAGCTCCACGTGCCACCCATGACAATAATTTCAAGTTTTGAAGTTGGATGCCCTGACTCCATTAAAGCCGTAAGACGATTATAAACTTGCCGGTAAGGGTGAAAATTATTGCGCACAGCACGCGCAGCCGCCGGCTGGTTGCTCATATAGCTTTTTGGCATTCTGTCTTCGGTAGGACAATATACACAACGTCCTGGACATGGATAAGGTTTGGTTAGAATCCCAATCGGGGATACGCCTGAAATAGTTCGAACCGAGCGTTTTTTTAGCATCCCCTCTAGTAGTCTTGGGATCTCTATATTTTGCTCACGAGCGACGGCTAAAATATCTCGATTTTGTATGGTCGGAATGGTGGTTCCCGCCGAAAAAACATATTTTCGTTGTTCTAGCTTTTTGGCAGACCGAGGTGGCTTTTCTAGCAATTCACGCAGAAAGGCCTCCACCTCCACAGGGTGGTTTACTTTTTGCGACGCGCCAAACACTTTAATTTGCTTTGCCATGAGGGTTAGAAACTAAAGAACGAGCGGAAAAAGTAAAGTTTTGGCGTAGCTTGAAATTAAACCTTTTCAAGTATTAACTTTGTTGCATCTTGTACGTGCTTGTATCTATCAGTGCCTAAATGCTTGCCGCCAAACCAACGCGTTACCACCACAATAGTGTTTACGTAGTTTCGTTTTTGCATGATGCGTAGAATCACCGCGCCGGCTCCCGTTTCGCCGTCATCTTGTTTGGTTTCCCAAATTTTACCATCACGAGAAAGCCGTGCCGCCCAACTATGATGCGTGGCTTTCGCATATTTTTTAGGCTGCTTAAGTTTTAGTAAAAAAGATTTGATCTCCTCTCGATCCATGACCTTTCCGCCACTAACCGAATATTTAGACCCACGGTCAGAGATAATACTCTCTAGCAGAATAAAAGGTTCTGGTAGTGCTTTACTATCTAAGAAATCAATACTGGCTTGGTTGGTTTTCATTTTCCTAACTCTAATCAGTTCTACGTTTAGCTCTAGTCCAAATGTTTGAAGAACGGTTCGTTGCTAGGTTCCGATCAACATAAATTGGTAATTGGTTTCGATCAATTATTAGAACTTTTGGCAACCCTACAACCTTCTGCCCGTGATTACTTAGCATCTGCATCCACGTAGGGTCTATTTTTTTATACTTACTTCCGTCCATTTCATAGCCTAAAATTGTATGATAACGAATCGGAGTATTGGAGATATCACCATCAAGTAATTCTAGAGGAATATTTGTTCCTTTTAGTTGCGCCATTACTTCTGCACAAATAAGACTGCAGAAGCTACCAAGGTGAGGGACCTTTGTATTTTTCTGCTTACCGACTATTTCGTATGCAACGCTAATAGCGGCTCTAATTACTTCTTCATCTTTTCTCCATTCCATTATAAAATTTGTTTAATCTTTTTGAACGGCCACTTAACCGCGGTCGATACGCCCCAGCTAATATCTTCAAACATCACCATTAAACACGGTACTAATATCACCGTTAAGAATGTCGCCAGTGTCATTCCATAAATAATAGCGAATCCAAGCCCTTCCCAGATGGGGTCTGATAACGCCAGTGGTAGTAATCCAAAAATAGTGGTAATTGAAGTTAAAATAATCGGCTGCATCCGAGACCTGCCTGCCTCCTGAAAGGTGGCGTATTTATCGTTTAGTCTTTTCATGTCTTGATTAATCCGATCAATTAAGACGATCGAATCATTCACAATAATTCCCGCTAAGGCCACAATCCCAATCATAGCTGGAAAAGAAATCGGTGTGCCTGATAACCAAAAGCCGAGAAATACACCCGTTAAAGATAACGGCAACAACATAATGATTACCCCCGCTTGTAGGAACGAATCAAACTGCAAAACCAATACCACTAAGATTAAGAAGACTCCCAGTAGCATCGCCATAGCCATCTCTGAAACCAAGCGCTGCGATTTTTCGTTATCACCGCCTATTTTAACTTGATCACCAGCCTGCATTGGCAGTTCGGTAATAAGCGCCTCTAGCTGAGCCTTAAACTGTGCCGCGGTTGCGCCTCCTTCAATACCAGCTCCCACGGTAATAGTTCTTTTTCCGTCAATATGCTGGAACTTAGTTCGTTCCGCTTGAATCGTGAAATCCGCTACATCCGAAAGATTAATAAAGGTTCCGTCTGGGGTTTTGATTGGAATTTGAGACACAATATCAAGCGACTTTGGGTTCGACCACAGACGATCCCCCTTAAAATCAAAACGGGCCTTTACCTCTATTTCTTCTCCGTCTTCAGTTAATTCTAAAATAGTAATTCCCTCAATTCCCGCTCGTAATGTTTGCTGTAACTGCACGGGAGACAAGCCATATCGATTTAATTTTTCGCGATCAAATCTCCATGTCATTTGTGGTACTGCTTCGCCTCGATTATCCGTAATATTTTTTAACGTCGCTCCGTTTTCTAATTCAAGTTTCGCTAAATCTCTAATCAGTGTTTGTGCCATAGCCGCAATCCGATCTAAGTTTTCACTAACCAATGTAATCGTCACCGGTTGGTCCCCTCCGGGTGGACCTGCTGCTAATTCCGAGATTTTAATATCTAGACAATCTGGCAACGCCGCTATTAAATCTGCACGCACCCTTGGTGCCAAGTCCACCGAGCTAATTTCTCGTTCAGATTTATCAAACAGATTTATAGTAATCCCAATAATGTTCTCGGTTGAACCAGTGTTTCCGGCTCTCGCGTCTTGATTTGGATCATAGGGCGATTTTTCTCCAACTGATACTTGGAAATTTTTAAGCCAGGAAGATTCTTCTGTAAAATAAGGTAAAAAGACCGCATCAATTTTTGGTAAAAGTTTTTTCATACTTTCAAGGTCTGTCCCTGTTGGGGCTTCTATCGAAGCGGTAAAATAATTTTCATCTCCAGAGGGAAAAATTTCTACTGAAACTTTACCCGTTACTGGCAAAGAAAAAGCGTAAATCATCAAAGCAAACGACGCTAAAAGTACGCCATAAATTCGCAACTTGCGCTTAAACATCCACCCCATAAATTTTTCGTAATAATCTTTAAGGCCGTTCATAATTTTAGATTCTCGTTGCGTTTGTGGTGGAAACATTCGAAAGAACATCACCCCAAACACTGGTAACATAAAAAGCGACACAAACAACGAGGCACTCAAAACTAAAATCACGGTTCTAGGAATACCAGAAATATATTCTCCAGAGATTCCCGAAATCATAAATAGCATAGGGGCAAAGGCGAGCATTGTGGTCGCCGTACCGGTAGTAACGGGCCACCTAAATTGGATAAGTGTTTGCCGGGCAGCCTCTAACGGTGTTAACTTTTTTTCATAAATCCCTTCGGAAATCCCTTCCGTAATAATAATGGCATTATCCACCAGTAACCCAAGTGCGAGAACCAGCGCAAAGAGGGATAAGAAATTAAACGTTTCCCCGACTAAGTAGAGCCCCAATACTGCCATTAAAAGAGTTAAAGGGATCGCAATAAAGGCCAGAACTGATTCACGCCATCCAAGCGCCAAAAGTAATACGAGACCAATAACCAATAAAGTTTGAAATCCACTATCAAACAGCTGTCCTAAGCTTTTTTCAATATCATCGGCCGAATTAAATACGGTTTCCACGGCAATGTTCGCAGGCAATTGCCCCGTTTCAAAAAACGAATCAACCGTCAAAAGTGATTGCTCTACGACTCGTGGCACATTGGTCTTTGTCTCGGATTTTAGAACATCAATTGAAATAAATCTTTCCGAAGCTTCGCCTGTTGAAATTAATTTTTCAACCTTCAGTTCATCAAACTCTCTTCGTACTTCGCCTAAATCTTCTAAACGAATCACTTGTCCAGAACGAGTTTGTAACGGTAACGCCATAAATTCCGCTACAGATTGAATTTCCCCAGATACTCGAACATCAACCCCTTCGCCACGCACCGTGATAGCCCCGAGCGGAATATCTCGATTAGCCGCGTTAATAGATTGTACAACTTCATCTAAACTGAGCCCTAGACCTTGTAACTTAATTGGATCGATGTAAAGGTGATACTGCTCATCAGGAACACCGCTTAGGCGCGCTTCTTTCACCCCATCAATGGTTTCAATTTGGTTTGATAGGTTTTCGGCAAAACTTTTTAGTTGCGAATAAGAATAATCACCCGAAACGGATAAAGTTAAAATCGGCGTTGATGAAATATTCGCTTGTTTGACGTTTGGGGCATCCAAGATTGAATCTGGTAACTTACGGGAAGCATCATCTACCGCATCTTGCACGGCATTAGTGTTTTTGGTCATATCCGTTCCAATTTCAAACTCTACAATGACACTTGAAACACCGGCTACGGACGTTGAAGTATATTCCTCAACATCATCCAAATTTTTAATTTCTTGCTCAATCTTATCGGTAATAAGATGTTCCATGTCTTCGGCCGTCGCTCCTGGCCAAATAGTTGATACAATCACTATTGGAATTTCTACATCTGGTGAATTTTCTTGTGGAATCGCCTTGTAGGCCATTATTCCTGAGACAAAGAAAAGAAGCGCAAACAAGAGTGTGACTCTGAATCGTTCTAATAAAAACGTCCATAACTGCGGCAGCTTAGTTTGGGGTTCTTGATTATTCATTTATAGCTTCTAAATTAAGATTCAACATCGCGTCTTGGTTTCTCACTAATTCTCCTGGTAGCACGCGCTTGTAGTACTCAATCACCATTTCACCCTTCTCTATACCACTTACTATTTCAATATTACTGAATAAAGACCGGATAGCCGAGCGACGAAAAATTGTCGTTGGTCGAGTCGTCGTCAGTAATATTGAAATAGTAAGTGGTATAGAGAAGGGTGAAATGGTGATTGA
>CAMZKS010000088.1 GCA_947311285.1 uncultured bacterium
AAAAACACTTCATCTACTTCCATAGCCTCATCGTCCCCACCCGCTTTAAAGCTCGCTTGTTTTTCTAGTAGTGCTCGTTGGATTTGTGGATCAATTAATTCTCCGTAAGCATTAATCACTTCCCAGCCAGCAATTAAAACCTGAAAACAACTCGCCGTACCATCTCCATTTGGCGCGGCTAACGGTTTTAAATCTTCTGGATAATCCAGAACAAAGGTCGGTTGAATTAATAATGGTCTCGCTGTTTTTTTATAAATATCATCCAATAAATTAGCTCGGCCAACACCCTCAATAGTTTCAACTCCAACTTCTTTCGCTTTCGCTCGAACTTCATCGTCTGAGGCCGTAAACATGTCCAAGTTCGCATATTCTGTTAGCAAGTCTGCAAATTTTCTTTTTATAAAGGGGTTTGAAAAATCAATTTCATGCTCCACATCAAATTTATCTTTTACGATAAAGGTAGTTCTACCAAACACACTTTGCGCTACTTCTCGCAGCATAGTCTCATTCCATTCCATATTTTGCTCAAATGAAACGTAGGCCGCGTACCACTCCAACATCGTAAACTCTTGTAAATGAGATGGATCAGTCCCCTCGTTACGAAAACATTTCCCAATCTCAAACACACGCTCAAATCCTCCCGAGCAAACCATTTTAAGTGGTAATTCTAAAGCAATTCTTAAATGAAACGCTTGATCCAACGCGTTATGATGGGTTTTAAACGTTTTTGCCATAGCGCCTCCCGCTTGAGCACTCAAGATTGAGGTTTCAACTTCCATAAAATCTAAGTTCTCATAAAAATCACGTACGGCTTTTACTACTTTGGAACGCACTTTAAAACGTTCAAATGTATCTTTGTTTGATATTAAATCTAAATTTCGTTCTCGGTAACAAGCCTCTTTATTGCTGAGCCCGTGCCATTTTTCCGGTAAAGGACGAAGTGATTTTGAAAGCGGTGTTACCTGCTGAACCATAAGCGTTGGTTCTCCGTGCTTGGTGCGGAAAAACTCACCAGAAAATCCTGCAAAATCGCCTAAATCCAAGGCTTTAAGTAAAGGCTTAAACCTATCGCCCAAAACTTCTTTTGCTACGCATACTTGAAAATCCCCCGTTACATCTCGAATGCTCAAAAAAGCCAACTTTCCCATTTCACGCTGTGCCACAATCCGGCCGGCCACTGATTTCAAGTGATCATCCGCGCTCTCTAAAGGTTTTTTAAAGTTTTCAATAATGCTAGAGGCTTCCGCTAATGTTTCGTTTTCACAAAACTCAGTGGCCGCAACCGCCGTATGTGTTCGATTAAAATCCTTAGCATAAGGTGAAAACCCTAAATTTTTCCAGTCTTCAATTTTTTGTTTACGCTCCGTAATCAGCCAGTTATCTTCACTCATAGAGAAATTATTTTATCGACTTTTAGTTTAGTAATTAAGCCTGAATTCACAAGCTTCGCGCTAATAGATAAGGAGACCCGTCTTTTTAAAGAGACCGGTCTCTGTTAAGGTGTAAGCGATGCAAATTACAAAACTTACGGTGCAAGATTTCAGAAATTACCCAAAACAAAGCTGGAACTTTACCGCTGATCAAGTGGTTTTTTGTGGTCCGAACGGCAAAGGCAAAACCAATATTTTAGAGGCTATCAGCTTATTAAGTGTTGGAAAAAGTTGGCGAGAGCAAGACGCCACAGACCTCATTTATGAACACGCTGCACCCGATGGATTTTCAGCACACATTAAAGGTGAAACAGAAAAAAAGACGCTGTTGGAGGTCTTCGTACAACCAAAAAAGAGGCAATTCATAAAAAACGAAAAACCAACCACCCGTACCAGATTTTTTGGACAGCTCCCAACCCTGCTCTTTTGCCCGGAGTTCATTTTCCTGTTTAGTGGAACAAAAACAAATCGCACCCAATTTTTTGATCGCTTCTTAGTGCAAGTATCGCCAAGCTACCGGGAGAATTTACTAAAAGCAACAAAAGCCCATAAACATAAAACCCGAATTCTAAGACAGTCTGAATTATTTCAATCAAACATTGGAGACCTGCTGAATCCTTGGAACGAAATTTTGTGTCAAACAATGCCGGCACTGCATCAAGAAAAATTAAAGCTAATTAATTCCATTAGTGACAGCCTACAGCAAGAGTTAAACGAGATTAGCCAAAAAGACGAACCTATTAGCCTAGAAATTGAAGCCGCCGTAAAAGTTAATTACGATTACGAATCCCTAAAAAATTGGTTAGAAGTAAATCAAATGCGCGAAATTGCCGCACAAAAAAACTTTATTGCCCCTGGCCGAGACGATTGGCAGTTTAACTTAAGAGGTCGCCCATTAAATGCCACGGCTTCACGTGGCGAAGAGCGTTCGGTTTTACTGGCGCTACTGGCAGCCCAGAAAAAATTGTTAACTGAAATTACGGGCACCAGCCCTATTTTATTGCTCGATGATGTGTTCTCTGAACTAGATGACACCCGTCAACGCCATTTAGAACATCTGTGTACCGGTAGCCAAGTATTCTTTAGCACAACACACCGCGAACATTTCAACGGCTTCAGCGGCGAGATACAGGTGTTTGAACTTTAAGAACGCTACTTCGCAGATTGTTCCTCCAAAATTTCTGCAAATACTTGATTCATTTCTTCCCGTGTTTCAAGCCTAATTAAACGATCGCGATAAACAGAAGCCCCCCGAAACCCTCGGCAGAAATGCGCAAAGTGTTTTCGTAGCTCGATCATCGCCCATTTTTCACTTTTATAATCTGTCGCTAAATCTGCGTGTCGTTTAAAGAATTCAATTTGCTCGGCTAACGGTGGCTTTTTTGAAGGCTCTAGGCCGTTAAAAATTTCACGTGTTTGTTTGAAAATCCACGGATTACGCCAGCTTGCCCGCCCAATCATCACTCCATCTAAGTTTTGTAAGCGATTTTTAGCAATCATAGCTGAGGTAATATCTCCGTTTCCAATCACCGGAATTGAAAGATGCTCTTTTACATCGTAAATCTTACTCCATTCCGCTTTTCCGCTAAATTTTTGTTTCGTGGTGCGGCCATGAATCGCTAACCATGAAATACCCGCATCTTCAAACCGTTTAGCGGTATCAATTAAATCCGCATCATCATAAAACCCCAATCGCATTTTAACCGTAACCGGTAATGACGTTGATTTAACGAGTTTCTCAATCATTTTTGCGGTCGCTTTTGGGTTTTGCAATAACGCCGAGCCGTGTCCAGACCCAACCACCTTAGGTGAAGGACAGCCTAAATTAAGGTCAATAAAGTCTATCCCCATGGGTTCGAGTATTTTCGCACTATCAATAAACGCCTCTGCCTCACTACCAAATAGCTGTACACCGTAATAATTTAATTCTTCTGGCACAAATTCAATCATGTGCATGGTTTTCTCGCTCCCACGTCGCAAAGCTTCGGCTGAAATCAGCTCAGACACTAAAATAGTCGACGGCTCAATTTCTTTAATTAAGCGTCGAAATGGGCTTTCTGTGTAGCCCGCCATCGGTGCCAACACTATTAACGGTTGGGTCACGTCTTTTATCCAATCGGGGAAAACCGTTGCGCTCACAATGTTTGGGGAGTAGAATAGAACATGACTTTTTTATAAAAGATGACACAAATGTCCACCCAAAACAACGATACTCCGAACGCAACGCCAAATGTTACACCGCCACCTAAAGCAAAAGAACCGCAATTTGATAACCCTAAAGACAACGTTAAAGACGTTGAAGAAGAATCAAAACTGCACCAAGCCAGCGAAAAAGCACAAGCGGGGCTGCATACATTAGAAGATAAGTTTGTGTCTTTATCTTCTCAGCGACAATTAAACTTCATTTTAGGAAGCTTGCTTCTTATTGCCGCCTTAACAGCCTCTTTCGGTATGTTGATTTCAATTTTACTAGGAACCTTGATGATTGTTCAAGCCGCTACGGGGAACATGATTCTCAACAATTTCTTTGATAAAATGAATCAGCAACACAAGAAATGGCTGATTCCGGCTTTAATTGGAACCCTGGGCATTATTTTTATAGCGTACGTAGTTATTGGTTTGATTGGTGTTGGGAGTGAGTAAATTACTTGCAAAAAAGTATGACGAAGCGTACAATCGTAATATCTTAAGAAATATAATGAGTGTTACCCGATCCACTATCAGTTTTGATTCGCAAAATTGGCTAAAAATTGCCGATGTAAAAAACCGCAGCAAGGTGGTAAATCAAGCTTTGCAGTATTTTTTTGCGTCAGAAAGTTTTATTAAAGCCAAAAAAGAAGAGTTTTTACTACAAGAACTACAAGACTACTACAACACACCCAGTGACGGACAAAGTTTTGAAGAAGTTTTTGGTGAAACGCTTTAAATGACCAATATCATTCTTCGCCCTAAAGCGGTAAAATTTATAAAAAAAGCGGATAAAGTACTTAAAGAGAAACTTAAGCAAGAACTACGATCACTTAGTAAAGATCCATTCCAAAATACAAAATTAGCCGCACCACTTAGTCCCCTTCGATCCCATCATTTCACCCACCAAAAAACACAATACCGGATGGCCTATTTAGTTGAGAATAATGTGATAATTATTTTAATTAGCATTCGCGAAAATTTTTATAAAAAATCATAAGGAGGACAACCACAATTTCAGAGTTCAAAAAGGGGGTTATTATAAAAAAAGATACATCAAAAAAGTTGCCCCACCCGACCTTGTTAAGAATCGGATGGAGCGTTTGTTTAGGGCGCCCTAATCAGCAGGTACTAATAAGTGATGATAAAAAGCGGAACCCGGCGATCCCTATCGTTGCCCCGATGAGTATCGGGAAGACCTCTTGATTTTTAAAAAATAACAAGATTTTTCTCCAAGTTAAAGAGCGCCCTAATTTCTCGGTGGGCGCTCTTGTTACATTTTATGCGCATGTTGCCATGCAAAAGTACGAGAACACACGCACACGAGTTCCCAATATAACTAATTTTTGAGATTTTGCAAATCATCTCGCCCCCTTCCTGGGCTTGACCCGGGACCCCAGTCAATTAAAGAATCTTTATTTACTGGACCCCAAATTAAATTTCGGGAAGTAGTATCGCCAACCTAAACATCCAATCGCGCAAAGATTTCTTTCTCTACAAACTTTTTACTTCGTCCATGAGTAAGTCGTGAGATTTGCTTTAAGGCGGCCGCCATATCAGGATTCCCGGTTTCTAGATAAGGATTCGCTGGTGTAATAGAGAACGGTTTAGACGGCTGAGTATCAATCGATAATTTCATAATCGCTTTATACTTATCCACGTTTACTAAATCTTGATCGGTAAAGGTTGGGGCCATCTCTTTAGCCATAATCTCGGCGTCCTGTGCCCCAATTTTATAACACATCATCGTCCCGACATTCCCTAAAATAGCATCTTTAAGGTTCACACCTTTCTTTTGCCCTGATGTATCAATCTGCGACATGTATTGATGAGCCACATTTAAACTTAAACGATATTTACGAGCCTCTGATAAAATCGATTCAATGGAATCGGTTACATAATTCTGAAATTCATCGATGTACAAAAAGAAATCCGTTCGGGCCCCCTTCGTTTGTTTTTGACGTCGCAACGCTGCTGTTTGGATTTTTGCCACAATAATAAGCCCAAGCAATTTAGAATTAAAGTCTCCCGTCATTCCTTTAGAAAGATTCATAAACAGAATTTTTTGATTATCCATCGCATCGGTAAAATCAAACGATGACTTTGTTTGCCCAATAATATTCCGAATCATTCCATTCGTGTAGAACTGACCAAACTTAGCCGCAAAGTAAGGAATAATTTCTTGTTTCTCTCTCGCTCCCGTTTTGGCCATTTGATTCGTCCAGAAGCTTTTTACTACCGGATTGGTAATATGCTTCACTTTTGTGCGTTGAAAGGCGTCATCGGTAAACAAACGCATAATATCGGTAATAGCACCACCATTCGGATCGGCCATTAACGTTAATACACCATTTCTAAAGTAATCTTGAATCCGAGGCCCAAAAGTCTCTTCATCAAATAATTTAATCATCATGTTCATCGCATCCATCGCCACCATATCCTGTTCTTCTGGCGTTTCCGCTTCAAGCAAATTAAGTCCCATTGGCCGCTCTAAGTCAGACGGATCAAAGATAATCACATCATCTACCCGGTCTTTTGGCACAAACGGCAACAAGTCTTCAACCAGCGAGCCATGCGGATCAATCACACAACACCCATCGCCATTCGCCATATCTTGTCGAATCATAGTTTGAAAAATCGAAGACTTTCCGGTTCCCGTTTGTCCAATTACATAAAAATGGCGAAAACGGTCTTCTCGTTTCATCCGTATTTCTGTTGTTTTGCCTCGATACGTATTATGCCCCAACAAAATACCTTCTTTAGGAATATTGTTTGGCGCTTGTACGATTTTGTAATTCTGCCATTTAACCGACGGTACGTTGTTATATTTAATATGTGGAAAATGGAACATACTTGCTAATTCTTCTGTCGAAAGCAGTAATTTCTTGTGTGGCTTAAGCGGGTGTTCAAACTTGCGCCAAATAATATTTTTAATTAATCGACGAGAAGAAATGTGCCTTGTTGTACTAAAATTATTAAGCGTTGGTGTACCAAACTGTGCAAACGATGTCACGATATTGGTTAAGTTTGTTTTCGCTATCCGGATGTCTGGGCCAGAGGCCGCACAACGGACAATCGTTTCATACCCAAATTTTTCCGATTTTTCTTCCATCGCTTTTGTCAGTTCTTGTGACTCGTTTGAGTCTTTCCCTTCATCTCCTCCACTCTCATCGCTCGCCCCTCTAAACATCATTGAAAAGAAACCCCCAAGCAATGCAACAGGGTTCCACCACGAAATTTTTGTTTTTCCACTACTTAAGGTTTTAGCCTCTTCTCGTACTTTACTTTGCCAGTTTGAAGTAGCAGGGCGAACCATTAATTGAATAATCGCTGAGTTTCCTTTCTCGTCTGACGCTTGTGACAGGGCGTTCAAAACATTATTAATAGGGTCTGTATTCTCAAATTTAGTATAACCTTTAAAAGGGTACGCAAACGGGCTACTGCCGGACAAATGCACTACTGCTTGCTTAGTTTTATCTGCAAATACAATTGGAGTCTCGGTTTCAGCCACAATCGCATCTGAGTAAAACGACGTGATTTGTTTTTCTACTAAATCCTTAATATCTCGTGGGCACCCAACATAAAAATAAATTTGCCCATCAACCGCAATATATTCCAGCGACATAAAGTCCTGTCCTTTCCAATAACGATCCATATCCGAAGAATAAATACCTTGCAATGAAGCCAGCAAATCCTCTCCCACGCTCACTACTTTTCTAATTTCAGAAGTCTGGTCACGCTCACGCTCAAAATCGTCTTTTGAGTCTTTTTTAGGAATCGTAACGTTCAAAAAAACAAAATCTAAACTCCGATTCACATTGTTTTTTCTTCTTAAAAAAAAGAAGAATAATAAAACCACAATGATCGCCATTGCTAAGGTAATCGCTAATTTCAAAATTAATACAAAATCCATTCGGTCTATTATAGCATACAAACCAAGTTTAATAAAATTCACCAAATAGGCGAGAGACCTAGATTATTTACCATACAAAGTGTATAATTAAGATAAATGGAGGGATTTAACGAGGCTGAAAAGGAACTGCTACAGGCCTACGTAAAGACCTTTAGTGTTGATTTGGTGGAGACTATGACTGTTTTTACCGGACAGGTGCAAAATTGTTTTAAAACATTAAAATCCGATCCAAGCTTAGCAGAACAAGTATTAGAAGCTATTAACAACGCACTACTAGAAGACGAAAACGAAAACTTAATTAACAACACTGCAGGGCTTATTTTAATTTTAGGCGAAACAGAAGTCGTTTATTCAAAATTTGATGAGTCACAAAAATCTAAAATTGCGAATTTAATCAAACAACATAAAGATAATTGGACAACGTTTTTAAGGCAACAAGAACTTATTACTTAACCGCACTAAACGTACAGACATTATTTTTTGTATCGTGCCCTACTTGGTAAGAAGTGTTTTCTTTCAGGGTTCCGTTTACTAAACCTTCCACTAATGGATTTTCTAGACGATCTTGAATCACACGTCGTACTTCACGCGCACCAAATTCGGGTTTATACGCCGCTTTAGCCAAAGCATTAAGCGTAGATCCACCGATCTTAATCGTCATCCCTTTAGTTTTTAAACGCTCACTAAACTCGGCAATTTGCAGCTTAATAATCGCTTTAATATGATTTTTATTAAGCGGCCGGAAAACCACCGTGCCATCTAAACGATTTATAAACTCTGGGCTAAATTTTTGTTTTAATTCCTTCAAAACTTCAGTTTTCACTAAATCAAAATCATGTTCATGCATGGCTAAGCTTTTTTCATTTTCGGAAAATCCAATATTATTCGCTTCTTTTTGAAACTGTTTCGCCCCAATATTCGAAGTCATAATCAAAATCGTATTTTTGAAATTAACTTGCCGGCCTTTTCCATCCGTCAACACCCCTTCATCTAAAATTTGTAGTAACATGTTGTGCACCTCTTTATGTGCTTTTTCAATCTCATCAAACAACACAATACTATAAGGTTTTTTTCTGACTTTTTCGGTTAACTCTCCGCCATCTTCGTGCCCAACATAACCGGCAGAAGCCCCCACCAAACGAGAACTGGTATGGCCGGAGGAAAACTCAGACATATCAATTTTAATCAGTGCCTTATCATCATGATAAACTTGTTTCGCTAACTGTTTTACTAATTCTGTTTTCCCCACTCCTGTTGGCCCCATTAACATAAAGGCTCCTAATGGACGCTTAGGATTACTTAACCCAACCCGTGAACGACGAATCGCCTTCGTTACCGTTTCAATCGCTTCATCTTGTCCTAAAATATGCCCCCCTAAATCTTTCTCCAGCGTTTTAAGAGCCCCCCACTCAGTGCTAATCAAAGCCGACGTCGGAATACCCGTCATTTGGTTAATCACCTTCGCCACCGTTGGCACATCTACTGTTTGAATTTTTTTCGGATCAACTTTTTGTTGTTTCAACTTCAAAATTGCTGCCTCAACTTCTTGTTGTTCTTGATGTAAATCATTCGCTTTTTGATAATTCTGGTTCACAACTGCGTTTTCTTTTTTCTTTTGAATATCAGAAATTTTCTTTCGTAAATCACGCACTTCTTTTCCGTTTTTACGATTCATGATCGATTTAGACGCACACGCTTCATCTAGAATATCAAATGCCTTATCAGGCAAGAAACGTTCAGTAATATAACGTGCTGATAGGTTAACAGACATAGCTATTGCTTCATTACTAATTTTAACGCTGTGGTATTTCTCATAGCTTGGTTTTACCCCTCTTAAAATTTCAATCGCTTCATCAATACTTGGCTCCGGAACTTCAACCCCCTGAAAACGGCGAGTTAACGCGGCATCTTTCTCAATATATTTTTGAAATTCATCGTGCGTAGTGGCTCCTATTACCTGAATCAAGCCTCGTGACAACGCAGGTTTCAAAATATTTGCTGCATCGAGCGTCCCTTCGGCGCTCCCTGCGCCAATAATAGTATGCAACTCATCAATAAACAAAATGACTTCATTTTCTGCATCTGTCGCTTCTTCTATAATACGTTTTAGACGTTCTTCAAACTCACCGCGATACTTGGTTCCCGCCACTAAGTTAGCCATAGAAAGCGATAACACCCGTTTATCCAATAAACTATCAGGCACTTGTCCCTCGGCAATTCGTTGCGCTAACCCTTCAACAATAGCTGTCTTACCCACCCCTGGATCCCCCAGTAATACGGGATTATTTTTAGTTTTACGACATAAAATTTGCACCATTCGGTCAATCTCTTTTTGTCGGCCAATAATTTTATCTATTTTACCCGCGAAAGCCGCATCGGTGTAATCTGTACAAAAGTAGTCTAAAGCTAATTTTTTCTTACTCGCCGCGTCCTGACGACGATTCTGCATTTGGTCTTCCATCGCATCCTGATCCATATCGCCTCCTACTATTGGCATTTGCCCGCCTGCGCCGCCGCGTTCTACAAATAAGCCCGCTAAAACTCCTTGCAACCCATTTAGAAAATTATCAATTTGTGTGGCATTTGGAGCCGCCAAGGTTGGAGCATTCGTCGTTACACCAGCCGCATCGGCTTCTGCTTTCTGTTTATCCGTTTGTTTGAATAGATTTTCTAAATATTCACTCAAATGCGTCGGACGCACCATCAGCGCTTCTAATATATGATTCGCTCCAGAGTTTGTTTGTTTTAGCAATGCGTACAAAATATGCTCTGAATCAACCATTGTGTGATTAAAATCGAGTGCTGTTTGTGCTGCCACCTCAATTGCTCGTTGCCCAAAAGTAGAAAGTATATTTTCGGTTGCCTCACTTTCGCTCTCTTCGCTAACAGGATTTTTTAATTCTTCCGCCAATCGAAACGCGTTTTCATAGTTAACGCCAAAATTTCTTAAAATAGAGCCCCCAAGTGATTTTGGTTGCCGCAAAACTCCTAGTAATAAGTGCTGGGTTTGTATTTGCGCTTCGTCTAATTTTTTCATCTCTTCCTGCGCTAAAATAATAGTATTTTTGGCAAAGTGCGTAAACGAATCAAAATGTGAATTACTGCTCATTTTTTAAAGTGGATATTCTATCGTACAACTATACGAAAAAGACGACTTATAGCAAGACTACTTAAGTTGCTAAAACCCAACAAACGTGGAGAAGTGCCTTTTGTGAGAAAGGAAACAAATTTCTAGATAAAAGACTTTTGTTTTTATTTTTTAGTGTCTAAAATGAATATGATATGCTGATACCCAAGCGCTATCGTTTAAGCTTACTAGCCAGAAGAACGCAACAAATGCTGTTCGGATTGCTAATTTCTTTAGCGTTAACACTTTTTATCGCTCAACTCTTTGTAATGAATCATTTAGCTATGTCTGGCTATGTCTTAACAAAGGAACTAGCCCTGCGATCAAAGTTAACCGACCGACATGAGAAACTAGACGCCGCTATTGCGAAAGTACAAACCCAAGAGTTCGTTTATAAGATCAGTCAAAAGGAGCTACTCGTCGCCAAAAATAGTCAACGCTTTGTAATGGTGCCTAATCGTTACACCGCTCAAAAAGAAGCAAGAAGCACTCAACATTTTCAGTAGTCTTACTTTCATAGAACTTAAAGCCCTTCAACATGGATTTTGGCACAAACCTCTGGCGTAATGGGGAATTAATTAAAAGCAAGGAGGCAAAAATATCTCTTATAAACCACGCGCTTCATTATGGAAGTGGCGTCTTTGAAGGGATTCGTTGCTATAAAACAGAACGCGGCACTGCAGTATTCCGTTTAAAAGAACATATGGAGCGTTTGCACTACTCTGCTAGTGTATTAGAAATCAAAATTCCACACACGGTTGAGGCCCTTAGCCATGCCACGCTTGAAGTACTAGCCGCTAACAAACTAGAATCTGGCTACATTCGGCCCGTTGCCTGTTTTGGAGAAAACAAAATGGGACTTAACCCTCATGGCGCCGACATTGAAGTCTTTATTGCCGCTTGGGCGTGGGGGAAATATTTATCAGACGACCCGATTACGGTTGGAACCTCGCCTTGGATTCGAATTCACCCCAAATCACTACAGGCCGATGCAAAAATTAATGGCCATTACGTAAACTCAATTATGTCATCGCAGTGGGCCAGTAACAATAATTACCAAGAAGCCTTACTACTTGATTACAACGGCAATTTAGCCGAAGGACCTGGTGAAAACTTATTCATTATAAAAGACGGTGTGATGTACACGCCAAAACTTGGCACTATTTTAAATGGAATTACCCGATCTACTATTATGCAGTTAGCCGTTGATGAACTGGGAGTTAAAACGGTTGAAAAAACCTTAGTACCAGAAGATTTACTCAACGCCGACGAAGCGTTTTTTACTGGAACGGCGGCCGAAGTTACGATTTTAAAATCAATTGATGGCTCTCAAATTGGCGACCAATCAAACGATATTAGTAATAAGTTGAAACAACTTTATGCCGACGTGGTGGAAGGTCGTGTGAGCAAATACGACGATTGGTTGAGTTACGTTTAAATCATCTCCACCTTACAGGCCTGTCTCTCTTTAATAAAAGATTAGGGAAATAATCAAAATAAGCTTCCAAACGCACGATCCAAAGCGCGAAGAGTCAGCGTCCTCTCGTCTCTTTCGCTAATAGCCGCTGCCAAACGCTGTGCGTAAAGCCTTGCCAATAAATCCGACTCCGGCGGGACAGGGACAGTCTTTTCTATCCCCGGAAGCTTCAAACCACACGGCCTCTCAATACGCTCAAGTCCTCCATCAGCCATAATTCAAAATTAATGTTGTTCTCAACTTTAAAGAACAAAAAAAGTATTCGCAAGTATTTTTCTTAATTATTAAATTTAAAGTGCATCACATCACCATCTTTCACTATGTACGTTTTACCTTCTAATCGCATTTTACCGGCGTCTTTCGCACCGGCTTCACCTCCAGCCGCAATAAAGTCGTCATAAGCAATCACGTCCGCTTTAATAAAGCCTTTTTCAAAGTCGGTATGAATTTCACCCGCCGCCTGTGGTGCAGACGCTCCGACACGAATAGTCCAGGCCCGTACTTCCGTCACTCCAGCCGTAAAGTAACTCTGCAAATCAAGTAGTTTGAAACACGCGTGAATGAGATTTTCTAAACCAGAATTTTTGGCACCAATAGATTCTAAAAATTCAACAGCATCTTCATCGCTTAGCTCGGCTAGCTCGGCTTCGATCTGTGCACAAATTGGTACTACTGGCACACCCTCTGGCGCGTTCACCTTTTTAGCAAAAGCGTCAGTGTCAAAATTGGCAAACTTATCTTCTGACGTATTCGCCACAATCAAAAACTTTTTACTGGTCAACATTTGATACAAACGCGCTCGCAACGCTTCTTCTTCCGTTAGTTCCACGGTGTTCGCCAATTTTTCATTTTCTAAAGCCTCCTTAAATCGAGTTAGTAAATCCAAGTCTAACTTAGCCTCCTTATCACCCGTTTTGCCTTTACGGCTTACTTTCTCAATTTGCCTCTCCACTGATTCTAGATCCGCCAAAATAAGTTCTGTCAGAATCACTCCAAAATCTTGGCCCGGATCAACCTTCCCTGAGACATGGTGAATGTCATCATTTTCAAAATCCCGAAGCACATGCGCAATCGCATTACACTCTCGGATGTGACTCAGGAATTTATTCCCTAAGCCCTCCCCCTTACTCGCACCTTCAACGAGACCCGCAATGTCCACAAACTCTACGGTTGAATATTGCACTTTTTCTGGTTTCACAATTTTGGCCAGCTGGCCTAAGCGTTTATCCGGTACTGGCACTAAACCTACATTTGGCTCAATGGTACAAAACGGAAAATTCGCCGCTTCAGCCTGCGCTGATTTGGTTAACGCGTTAAATAGCGTTGATTTTCCTACGTTTGGGAGACCGACAATTCCAATTTTCAAATTCATCCTGGTGATAGTAAACGCTTTTCAAGCTTTGTCACTTTTTGTTACAGCACTATAAAATCTTTTGACAAAGCAACGCACAAACCTACTTTAGATGGGTAAAAATTAAATTTTTTCTATGACTATCAAAGTTACCAGACGAGACGGTGAATCAGGCGAACGTTTATTGAAGCGTTTTAGTGGACATGTAAAAGGGACACGACTAATTCAAAAATTCCGAAAACTACGATACTTCTCCCAAAAGCCAAGTACTCGTAAAACACGAGCTTCAGCCGTTTCACGTGAAACATATCGAGCTGCAAATAAGAAAAAAATGTTTATTGGCTAAACCATCACTCAAATTTCAATTCAAAAGACCAGACAAATGTTTGGTTTTTTTTACTTAAATTCAATAACTTTTACTCATCGAGATTTTTGCTGAAAGATAAACAGAAGAAATATGATTTTTAAATCGGCTTAATGCTTAACGAGTCGAGAGTTTTTTAAAAATAATTTCTGAGGTTTTAGTTTTTCCAAAAAACGAGAAAGTAAAAAAAGTTTTTGCGGCTTTTTTTAAAAAGCCGAAGATAGTAGTCGATGAATATCAAACAAGCACTTTTCTTTGCAACTAGAAAATTAAATAATTTAGAAAACCCCCGCCTAGAAGCCGAAATATTAATGTGCAGCGTGATGGGGAAAAAATGGGTGCGTGCATTACTAAGAACCAAAGACGATCAAGCTTTAACCCTGCAAGAAGAGCTTCTGTACCGATGGCGTGTTTATAGACGCTCTAAACACATTCCCATTGCCTACATAACCGGGCAAGTCGATTGGAACGATCTAGATTTAGCCGTTTGCCGCGCCACACTCATTCCTCGAGACGAAACCGAAACGCTTTGTCACCACATCACCAAAACTCAAAACGATACACCAAAAACTATTTTAGATATTGGTACTGGTTCGGGTTGCATTGTGATTGCTCTAACGAAACAGTGGCCAAGCGCACAAGCTTTCGGCCTCGACATTTCTCGCCGAGCACTGCAATACGCCCGCTATAATGCTCGTGTTAACCACACCCTTGTCGCCTTCAAAAAAAGTTACTTACTAAACACCATTGCCACTAACTCACATTTTGATCTTATTATCGCAAATTTGCCTTATGTTCCAAGTAATTTAATAGTGAGTTCGGAGGTTGGAAAAGAGCCTCGTAGTGCAATTTTTTCAGGCATTGACGGCCTAGACTTAATTCGAAAATTAGCCGAACAATTAGAGAATAAAAAAATAAGTTTTAATCAGTTGTGGTTGGAATTTTTACCCCAATCACAAAACGATATTGCCTGCCTTTTCAAAAACCACAAAATCACGTTTTATCC
>CAMZKS010000089.1 GCA_947311285.1 uncultured bacterium
ATTCCAGTAGACAAGAGGTTTCCCGCAAAACAATTTGATGTTTTTAAGTGGTATCGATTTGCTGCCACATCGAACAGGGATAAAAGCAATAATCATATATGGTTAAACGGCTTAAGTAATGCCACATAAAAAAAACCAAAAAAACTACTCACTATGCAAAGTTTTGCCTTGTTGGGGGCGGGATTGATTGGTATATTTTTTCCATTCTTTGTGCAACAGAGCTACAATCTTTTTAATTGGCAAATTGTGGCATGGTTTGCCGCCAGTCAAGCGGCATTTGCTTTGATAGTGTGGCCACTTAACGCTTGGGGAATAAAATTACTTGGAGTGCGGGGAATGGTGCAAATGGGGCTGTTTTGGCAGGCTGTTTTTTATGGGTTGCTTGGGCTTGGATGGGTGAGTGATTTAAGTTTTTGGCTTTTGAGCTTTAGTTTTGTCGTTTATCTCGCTTGTTTTTGGCCTAGTTTTCATTTTTTATCGATCTTGGCCACGAAGGATGGAACGCGTGGAAATTATTTAGGAAACTTTCAAATGCTAGTGGTGGGAGTGAGCTTAGTCACGCCCGTTATAACAGGGTTTTTGCTAGATACAGGCAAAGGGCACTTGGTGCTTTATGGAGCGATAATTTGTTTTGTGTTAGCGATGATTGTGACTAGGCGCTTAAAATCAACAGAAGCCACAATGCACAATTGGTCGGTTTCACAAAATATTTTAAAAAGTACTTTTTGGGCTCGCCCACGGCGATGGGGTTTTATAGCCGATGGAATTATAGGAGATACCATGTGGATTTTATGGCCTCTCTACTTTAAGGCGGTGGTAGGCAGTTTTACCATCATGGGCATAGTGTCATCTGTTACGGCGGCCTTAGAAATTTTTACTTCTAAAATTGTTGGGAAAATAACCGATAAAATTTCGGCTCAGAAAATGCTGAAATATGGTATTTGGGCTCGTTGGGTGGATGTAAGTTTAAGAGTGATTTATATGAAATGGGCCACCTTGCCCGTGGTGTTTGGGATTCAGTGGATAGGGGCTATTTTAGGACCAATTTTTCATATATCTTGGGACACACGAATGATGGAAATAGGCGAGGAACACGAGGGTAAGACGTTGGATTATTTAGTAGTACGTGAAATATTTTTAGGTTTTATTCGCGTCGTGTGGCTCAGTTGGGTGGCGGTGTTACTGATGTATGTGGAAACTATCTACTTAGGTTTCGTATTTATTGTGGCTGGTGCGTGGGCTTTTGCCTTTAGAAAGATGTAGGTACAAAAAAACTCCAGATCTGAATCAGATTGAAGTTCTTATGGTGGGCAGGACAGGATTCGAACCTGTGAAGGCTGAGCCGACAGATTTACAGTCTGTTGCGTTTGACCGCTTCGCTACCTACCCATCTTTTTGATTGTCTAAAAATTCATCTAGACGCCTGCGAGTCTAAGAAGCTCTAAAAAATTGTCAATCACTTACAGTTGATACAAAGCCACACCAGTCGCAATCGATACATTTAACGACCCTTTCTGGCCTCGCATCGGTATTTCTAGGTGTTCATCACACTCCTTTAGTAATTCTTGGCTTACGCCCTCCACCTCGTTGCCAACTATGAGAGCGATGTTTTGGTCTTCATTGTGGTAATTCAATAAATCAACCGATTGGCTTGTTTGCTCTAAAGCTAAAATTTTAAACCCGTCAGCCTTTAGTTTTGTAACACAATCAAGCGGTTCTGGGTTATGTTCCCACGCTAAAAACTCTTCAGCACCCAAAGAAACCTTTTCAATGCGGCGATCTGGTGGACAGCCTGTGTATCCAGTAAGGTAAACTTTATCCCAACCGGCGCCATCGGCGGTACGCAGAATAGATCCGACATTGTGCAAACTTCGTAAATTTTCTAAAATTATTACTTTCATCATATATTAATATATAAAAAAACCTCGCAAGCGCGAGGTTTTAAATTTAAAATTTTAAGAAGAGACTAGAATCTAAGCAGATTCTCCAGCGGCTTTTGCTTCTTCAGCTTTAGTCGCTTCAAGTTCTTTCTTTTGTTTAGGCGTTAATTTTTCTTTTTTAACGTGCTTTCCTTCACCGGCTTTATGAGCCACCCCTTTAGTCGCTTTAGCTGGATCTACTTTAGCCGCTCCTTGAGCCGCCCATTTTTTCAAAGTTCGAATCGCTTTCGCAGATAATTTCATTTTTTCTACTCGACCCGTTTCAGGGTTGAACATTTTTTTAACAAACAGATTAGGTCTAAAAGTTCGTTTAGTCGCTTTCATACTGAAAGGACGATTGTTTCCTGCTGTTGTTTTTTTACCGGTAAGTTGACACACTCGAGCCATAATATTTACGTTAAATCTAGCCGATCGTATGCGAAACACGCCTTACGTCAAGTTTTTGCCTCTTCTAATATAGTAACGGTAAAATCCTAAGATGTTACTGAGCAAGAACACACTTTCTAAAAAAATTCCGGCAGGTGTAAAAATTAAAACGTTAAAACTAATCCAGATAGACGTCCCGAGCATCGTCCAAAGGCGAAGAGTTTTGTCGCTGGGTCTAAAAGCGGCGTAATTAAAAATAATGTTGGCAACGATGGCGATTAGATCAATTGGCTTTTCGTAAAGAAGGCCACCAAGTAGTAAGACTAAGGCCATAAAGCCCCACATGAATTTGGGATTCGTAGAAAAAATAGAAGTAAAAAACCGCAACGTGGCTAAGTAAATTAGAATACCGGCGGTATATTCTTCTAGTAATATTAGATGAGTACCAATAAAAATAGTAGAGACGGTAAGCCATATCAAAATAATGTGCCGCTGCTTGCATTGCCATGAAACTAAATCACAACCGAGTGCAAAAATCATTAAACCCTGAGACACCCAAAAGGCATTCCAGCCAAAATCTGGTGCTTGTGAAAAGTAGATTTGAATTGATTCGAGCATGTAACGAATCTACTTAAAACTAAGCCCATGTCATCAGAAGTCTCTTAATCCTAAAACAGAGCAAAAAACTCATCGGCAATATGTTCGTTTAACCCTAAAAAATCTTGTTGGGATTTTGAGGCCGTTCCGTCAATTAGCATTTTTAAAATTAATTGATTTTGTTCGATGCTGCCACCAGCTAAATCTGCAAAATTTGTAACACTTTTAAAACCGTAATCTTCAGGGAAAAAGGCACCGCTGTGCACTTTATTATCACCAGTTCGGGCCATCCAAAACTTAGTAAGTCCTCCAATAGAAACATCATCAAGTCCAAAAGCGGTATCATGAACAATCACCGCGTTTTTTCCGAGATGGGCACAAACTTCGGCTAATTTTTCACCAACTTTCAAACTAGACACGCCAATCATTTGAGCGGTTAAGGGGACAGGATTAAGTAATGGCCCTAGGTAATTAAAAATAGTGGGATGCGGTATGGATTGGCGAATAGGCGCTAAAGCTTTCAGCGCTGGATGAAAGGCCGGAGCAAACACAAAGCTTAAGTTTTTTTCTGTCAGTTGTTGCTTCACTTTTTCTGGGGTATCACCGACCGGCAGTTTTAAGTTTCCAATCACATCAAAACTGCCCACTCGCCCCGAAGCGGCCTTATTACCGTGTTTGGCAATGCAGTATTTTTTAGAGAGTTTAATCGCCAACGCCGTCGATAAATTAATGCGTGACTTGCCACTGCCACCGGTACCACAAATATCAAACACTTTTTTAGCGATGGGCGGTACTTTTGTTTTTCGAATTTCTAGTTCGGTTACAAATTCTAAAATGTCAGACACCGTTTCCCCACGTTCGTGTAATGCTACCAGCATAGATTTAACCGCTTTGGGTTTTGTTTCTGCGTTATCGAGGATAAATTGAACAGTATTCATTTATAAGGTTGTTTAATCTATTAAGACCGGTCTTTAAATTAATATGTCATGCGTTTATAAAATTTTCTAAAATCTTCATGCCGTCCTTCGTTCCAATCGATTCTGGGTGAAACTGCACGCCAAATAGTTTTTCATCTGGTTTTTCAAAGGCCATAATATGTTGCTCGGCATCATCCGTTGCCGCGGTCACTTTAAGTAACGGGTCAAAACTGTTCGGCTCAATCACCATGGAGTGGTAGCGCATACCCTCAAACGTATCTTCAAAATTTTTAAATAGGCCGGATTTATCTAACACTTTCATGGGCCATCGTTTGCCGTGTTGGGGGGCAATTTTAATAATGTTACCACCAAAAATTTGTCCCATCATTTGGTGTCCTAAACAAACCCCTAAAATGGGAATCTGTGCTCGAAAATGATTAAACAGTTCTGGACCAACCCCAACGTCGTCGGGGTTTTCAACGGTTCCAGGGCCGGGAGAAAAGACTAAGTAATCAAGATTTAGGGCTTTGGCCTCATCAAGCGTAACTTTATCATTCCTCTTTACCAACACCTCTAAACCTAAGGTCTGGAAATATTGCACTAAGTTGTAAGTGAAGGAATCGTAGTTATCGATGAGAAGCAGTTTTTTCATTAGTTTTTTAAAGTATATTCGGCGGATTTGATTTTACTAAGCTCCGATCCTTGCCATTTGGCTTTTCCAAGCCGTAGGGTGTTAAAAGTGAAGTTCATCGGTTCAAAATTTCTCGCAGTATCAACTTTAAGTGGTTGTGCGACGTGGACCCCGTAAGCAAGAGAAATGTGCGGTAGGTAGTTTGCGTATCTAAACTCTGGGTGTTGTGAGAACGGAATCTCAGTACAGAGTGTCTCATGTAATTGTTGTAAACGTCCAGATATATCATGAATTTCGGCCCAAAGGGTATTGGGGAAAACATTGAAATTTTCAACGGTAAGCTCAAATTGAGGCGTTTGGGCGGTTATGCTCTCAAGTGTTTTTTTCATGAAGGCTACGTCATTTTTTTGAAAATGGGTTCCAAGTCTTCCGGGCAAGGTTACGGTTAGGTACAAGTCTTCAGTCTTGATCCACTGACCCTTTTCAAGCGCTAAATCCGTTTTAAATTTTTGTCCTAATTTAAATAATCTCTGGGCAATCTTGAGGGGTAATGGAGCTTCTATATAGTAACAAAAATCAGCTTCTTGTTCCCAATCAGTTTGGCCGAATAAGGCCACATTTTTGTTCCAATTTTCTTTGAATTTTTCAGTCATAATTTTGTTTTAGTAAAGCCGCATCAGCTTACAAATTTCGGAGCCCATAGTTAAAAATTTTACATAGACTCTTCGCTTTATTATGCACTTCTAACCATTCTTTCTTTGGGGCGGAATCTTGCACCACGCCGGCCCCAGTACGAAAACGGGCCACTCCATCTTTTAAGAAAAAAGACCTAATAGCGATACAAAGTTCCATATTTCCGTCGGCAGAAAAATAGCCCATGGCACCACCGTATAAATTTCTGGGTGAAGGTTCAAAGCCTTGAATCAGCTTTATGGCTCTCATTTTTGGGGCCCCACTAAGCGTGCCGGCGGGGAAAATAGCTTGAAAAAAATCAACCGCGTCAAAATCCGTTTTAAGTTGGCCTTGAATGTCGGATACCAAATGCATAACGTTAGCAAAAAAGCGGCCGTATTTTTCTTTCACTACTTTAATTGAATTCGTTTCACACACTTTCCCTAAATCGTTGCGACCTAAATCAAGCAACATGTCATGTTCCGCATTTTCTTTCGGGTCACTGGCCATCTCTGCTAATATGGTTTGATCCTGTTTGATCGTCTTTCCGCGGTAACGAGTACCCGCAATGGGTGCGTAAGTAACGGTTTGCCCTCGCTTTGAACCGAGAATTTCTGGACTAGCGCCACACACTTGTCCGTGTTCAGCAAAATCGTAAAAAACTAAATGAGTTGTCGGTTCAACAACTCTTAAAATGGAATAAAAATCGATACCATCCAAGCCTTTAACGTCTCGCTTAAAGCCATTACTAATAATCATTTGGAAAATCTCTCCGTCGAGTATTTTTTGTTGAGCGAGTTTTATTTTTGCGGTAAACTCAGCATTTGTTTGTTCCGATTCAAAATTAGAAAAATCGGCGTAATCTTCATTTTTAAGCGCGTCTAGATCCACAATGGAGTCTGCTATTTTTCTGGCCGCATTAATAATGGATTGGTTGATAGTGCTGAACGAACTTTTGTCTCCAGTAGTTTGAATAGCAAATATTTTTTTATCGGCGTGATCAAAAGCGAAAAAGTGTGAAAACTCATAAAAAATGGCATGCGGATCGGGGCTTTTTTGGGAGCTAGCTAAGTTTGGCTCTATTTCATCAAATACTTCCCAGTTGAAAAATCCAACGAGCCCACCGGAGAAAGGAAAGCTTTTGGGAAAGGTTTTGGACTTCGCAATCGCGATTTTTAGTTTGGAGAAAGTGTTGTCTTTTGAAACGACTTCTTGCACCGGAGATGCCGCAATGAGTGAAAACTGATTATGGTCATCTTGCATCGCAGATTCAAGCATCGCACACGGCGCGCCAAAGTGCTCACGCATGGCTTTAAACACCGATATGGGCGTCAGTTCCGATTCATAATCAAATACTTCTAATAACATTAAACTTTAAATATTTTAGGAAATACTTCGCGCCCGACTCCAAATTGTAGCTCGGCACTACCGCGTGAAATTTGGGAGATACTAACCCCTAAGGTCTCTGAAATTTCTCGTTGAGGATAACCGGCCATCAGCATTTCGATAAGCGCATAACGATCACACAAAGTGTTGCATTCCTTGGGGGTCATAAAGGCTCGTAGGAAATTTTCTACATCCTTATCACTTTCTAAATGGGCTATAATTGAAGCTATTTTCTTTAATACTTGGGCTTTGTTTTTTGTCATTTTGTACCGGTTAAGCGGTGCAAAGATAAAGTTCGCCCATATTTAGTCAATCGCTTTTCTGTTATACTTTCCAAGTATGATAACTATTGGAATTGATCCGGGATACGAACGTTGTGGTTTTGCGGTGTTACAGCAAACAGGTAATCAGTCTAAACTACTGACTTTTGGGACCATAAGAACCAAAGCTCAAACGGATTTTTTAGTGAGACAGGCCGAAATTGCGGAAGATTTTTTGGTGTTACTTGAGCGTTATAAGCCGCAAAAGCTGTCAATTGAAGATTTGTTCTTTGCCAAAAATGTGACGACAGGTTTAAAAGTGGCACAAATAAGAGGGGTATTAACGTATTTGGCTTACGAAGCGGGCTTGAGGGTGATCGAGCCAAAACCAACCGAAGTAAAAAAGTTTTTTTGTGGTGATGGCTGTGCGGATAAAAAGGCGATGCAACAAATGGCACAAATAACATTTAATCTAAAAGATTCACCTAAAATTGATGATGCGGCGGATGCGATTGCTATGGCCTACTATGGAGCTCTGGTGAGAGGATAAAGAGGCGGCCTTAAGGCTAGTAAAAATCATGATTTTAAGGTATAATGAAGTAATGGCGAAGGAAGAAGAAAAACAAGAATCAATTAATAAGAAATCGCAAATTACACCAGCGGAGGCAGAAAAGCGTGTCAGTACGGCCGTGTCGGACGTGGTGCCAGAGGATGAAGAGAGTCTTTTGATCGAAGAGGATGGTGATTCTTTTTGGGTGATTCAGCGTGTATTTTGGGGCATATTAAAAACAGGGGCACTGTTAGTGCTCTTACTTTTTTTGATTTGGTTAGTATGGCGACCAACCTCCTTTGTGGGGGAGCAAACAATGCCAGGTTTTGAATTTGAACCGGATTCGATTGAACAAGTAGAGGCGCCTAAGGAGAAAGATTCAGAATCTTGGTGGAAGAAAATATTTAGTGGGAGTCAGGAAGACGTCATACCGGGAATAAATTCGCAAACAGAGAACTCTCCGGTTGAGATTAAAAAACGTAAAGCGGAAGAAAAAAACGCGGTTAATTTAAATAGTAAAGACCCAGTAAATATTGCCTATGAACTCGAAACAGCCAGAGTATTGCTGGTTAGGGGTATTATTCCAGAATCCATTCAATGGCTTCGAGAAGCCAAAACAATTGGCGATATTTCTATGCAAATGTTGCGTGAGGGCACGCCCCAGTATCGTTCGGCTCAAGTGGAAGAAATTATTGCAACATCCGACAAATTGTTTCTTCAATCCGTTAATTTACGCACACAATTACAAGCCGAAATCACTTATTTTGTTGCAGAGGGGCAGGCAGCGAATGACCAAACCTTAGCACTGGAACAACAGATTTCTGCGAACTTAAAGCGATTAGATCCTGTTTCGATTGAAGGGTTGGTGATTCAGAAGATAAAGTCACAACAAAACGCGAATTACTTTATGTCGAACGCTAAAATCCGCGATACACTACTTCGA
>CAMZKS010000090.1 GCA_947311285.1 uncultured bacterium
TAACATCCGACGCACCGCATCCGTTCCAGAATACGCTACACTTAGCTGCTCCCAGTTACAGCCCAAAACTTTGGCCATAGTTTTCAAGCTATCATCAATTAATTTTTGCGCCGCAAATCCTGCCGTATGATGAGAATTATTGTTGCCCTCTAAATCTAAGTGATCAATCATCACTTGTTTTACTTCTGGGTGAAGAGGCGTGGACGCCGCTGAGTCGAAATAAGTTTTTAAGTTCATTATTTTATAAATAATAATCGTCTTTTCCGCAAAGGCTACTCAGATTACTTTAGCTTTTTTGCCAAAGCGACAAAATTTCGATTTTCGAATCGTTCCGCTTTTTCCACTCTAAAACCGGCCTTTTGAAGCAACTTTGTTAAATCTTTTTCGTTTACGTAACGGTAAGTTCTAATGTGTTTCTCTTTCCCAAAGGGTATGATCCAATTCCTACTAAACACTCGCCCTTGCCAAAAATTCATCCAAAAATATTTCTTCGGTAAAACCCAAGTAGTAATAAAAACTTTTCCACCCGGTTTAAGCGTTCGATAAACCTCCTTTAAAAATTGTTGCTGTGACTTTCTATCTAGTAAATGATGGAAAGCTGCAATACTTATAATCCAATCAAAATTATCAGCTCCAAACGGTTGAGGCTCCCCAAAATTACCTTTAAAAAAATTATCACGCGGATGCTTTTCCCTGGCAATACGTAAAGGTTCTTCAGATAAATCAAACCCAAAATAATCCCCGTCACGAATAAGATCTCGTGGCAAAAAGTTTCTTAAACGACCATTTCCACAACCTAAATCAAGCACTCTGTCGCCCTTCTTTAAAAGATGAGAAAAATACTGAAACTCCGGCCAAGGGCGCTCACGGGTTTGATCCCAAGCCGCTGCAAATTTATCATATTCAGACATTAATATTAATGTATTGTCATTACGCAACAAAAGCAATCAAAGCTACACATCACTGCCCATAATAGCTCTTTATTTCTTCGGATTCCAAACACAGGCCTTAGTTCGCGCCTTCAGGTCAACTTCTAATGAATCATATATCTTTTCAGAGATAAACCCTTTCTCTAGAAAGTCATCTTCCAGACGTTTAACTTTAGAAAGGCAGGTTCTATCTGCCATAGTAATACGATAAGGGATTACTATTTTAGGGTATCTAGTTTCAAGATCCATCATTTTCTCTTCGGCACTTTCGTTCCAATCACGATAACGTTGTAAGATCTTATCAACCACCTTAGAGCCTTTAAATACAGGGTGTTCAGACTGTAAACGTTCAAAATCTAACACCACTTTCCAACTCGAAATACGACGCGCTCGGTAATGCTGTAAACGTGAAACAATACGTTGTTTCTTAAACATATCAGCCTGTTTATCGGCTATATCGCTAAATCTTAATTTTCGCAGTATAATTTCAAGTAAACATTTTTTATTAACTTCCGGCGCATACTTGTGCTTCGGTTGTCTTTCGTCTGGCAGTATGTCGTGTTCAAGCCGGTCAAGCTGACGATCTATACTTTCTCGCAATACAACAAACCGTTCTTCTGAAATTTCACAATTCGCAAATAACTTGCGATAGGTTTTCATTTCAATACCAAGCGCAAAGTGGGTCAAAATTTTCTCTAAAGCCCGGTCATTGTTCTCTAAACTCTTCTCAAGCTCATGTAATCCGTTCGCCGCTATTTCATGCTTAGCCGAATACTGTGCTTTTAATTGTTTGAAAATTGGCTTAGAAATATATTTTTTATCCAGCAAGTAATCCAGAAAATTTAACACCTCTTCATTAATAATTAATTCCGCCTCGGCTTGTCTAAATTTATCAGCACAACTGAAGGCCGAGATTTTTGTAAATTTAAGCAGCCATTGAATAGTTGTTGCATTGAGTAAAAAGCTGGCCAAAATAACTCCCGCAGTCATTGCTTGCAGAGGCGCCGCATATTCAAAGCTCTCTGGTATTAATAATACCGCTGCGGCCGCTAATGCCCCACGAAGCCCACCCCAAACCACCACCGCTTGGTAGGCCGAACTAATTTTATTTTCTTTTATTTTTCGAGTGGCATTGGTACTCCATAATGATGCGTAAACGGAAATTGGACGTGCAACAAAAAGCACTATTACACACGAGACTAAAATTAAATCCCAATATTCAAGCCACACTGTTTCACCTAACTTTAGACCCAATAATAAAAACACTAACGCATTTGAAACAAAGCCGAGAAAAGACCAAATTTCAACAAATGAACGGTTGGTATCAGGCTTTAACTTACGTCTTCCCCAATTTCCCATAACAAGTCCCGCCGCCAGCGTGGCGAGAATACCAGAAACTCCCAATAGCCCTTCTGCCACTAAGAAGGTAATATGCGCTAGCACTAAACTAAGTGTTAACTGAACCCCTCGATCTTCACTCATGGCAATGGCGTAAGCAAACATCACCCCAAAACCAGTTCCAACTAGCAGCCCGACTACAATAGAGCTAAATAAGGTCCAAAATTCGAGCCCGATTGAACCCGGTGTAAGCGTTAAAGCTGCGCCTAATACAACAAACTTAAATATAAACTGGAACGCCACCAACGCTGTTCCGTCGTTTATTAGGCTTTCACCATCAACAATAGTCGTTAGTTTTTTAGGTACTTTTAATTCTTTAAATATGGCGAGCACTGCCACGGGATCTGTAGCCGAAATCAACGCCCCAAATAAAATAGAGACCCCAAAAGGTAAGCCCAATAGATAATAACAGGCGAATGCTACAATCCCAATTGAAATTAATAACCCAAAAGTGGCCAAAGTGCAAACTTCTCGAAACGCCCCTTTAAATTGCCGGAATTTCATATGATAGGCCGACTCAAAAATAAGTGTGGGCAGAAA
>CAMZKS010000091.1 GCA_947311285.1 uncultured bacterium
AACGTTTATCTTGTGTCTTAATAGTGTCGAGGGTGGCGATTACGTTTTTTGTGATTTTCTGGGCGTCAGCCTCGGTACCGTGATTTACGGCCAACATGGCTTTTGTAATAGCCTGAGTTACTTTTTCGGCATCAAATTTTTTAATGGTTTCGTCGCGTTTTTGAATGTGTGTGATAAGCATGATTGCAAAAGAGGGGTTAGAAAAGGGGCGCGATAGATAGGGCTTTAGAAATAAATGATTGGTTGGAATTTAGAGGTTAAAAACTCTGTAAACCTGAGGGTTAAAAAGGTTTTTTTACAACGAATCGAATAAAGTGTCTATTTTCGTTTTTCCCAATATGTGGGGTGGTGTTAGTAATATTAGGCACTACATGTTGTGTGTGCAACTTTTTTGTGAAGAAATAATTATCGGCTTTTCGCGGCTTATGTTTTTATATAAAAGTTTGATTTTATAAACCCGATTCTTAGGCGGTTTAGGGTTTGTGTGTGAATGACGAGATACAAAAAAAAATGGAATAATGGAAATAAAAATCCAATTAGATTAAATTAGAAGTCATGGAAATTTGGCACGGCTTACTACTTGGATTTATTCAGGGCGCGACAGAGTTTTTTCCCATCTCGTCATCGGGACACCTATACTTAGCGGAAACTTGGTTAGGACTTAAACCAGATATTAATTTCACTATCTTGTTGCATATCGCTAGTTTACTAGCGGTTATGGTCGTATATCGCCACGATGTTTGGCAGTTATTTTCAAAAGCCTTTGACTTTAAAAAACTGACGAGTTTTAAATTAGAGCCGGAAGGCGTGCTGGCTTGGCAGTTAGTAGCAGCAACGGTCTGTACGGTTGTTGTGGCGCTACTTATTGAACCTTACTTTGAAACGCTATTGAGTCTGAAGTGGGTGGCGGGCACTTTAATTATTACGGGAGGGCTTATTGTGGCGGCCGAAAAATTACGCCAAACAAAAATTAAAGAATTTACCTGGGGCTTAGCCTTTTTACTCGGTTTGGTTCAAGGGTTGGCCGTTGTGCCGGGTATTTCTCGCTCTGGGCTTACGATTGCCTTTTTGATTTTGGTAGGGATGAACCGACAGCTATCAGTTAAGCTTTCGTTTTTACTTTCCATTCCTACTATTTTAGGAGCCTTAGTATTTATGCTAAAAGATCAATGGGGGAGCTTGAGCTTTGGTGTGCCGGCTTTAGTTGGGTTTGTGGCTTCGTTCTTTGTGGCCTGGTTATCAATTGTCTTGATGAAAAGTTTAGTAGAACGTCGTTGGGTTTGGTTCGCCCCTTATTGCGTGTTGTTAGGGGGGGGGGTTTTGATTTATGTCATTGCGTCGTGACACACTCCCAGGTAAATTAGTCCCGCAATGACAAATACTATGAAACTAATTCTCGCTTCTACGTCTCCAAACCGTCGTGAACTTTTCGACCGTATGGGGGTTAAGTATGAAGCGGTGGCCCCAGACTACGAAGAAGTGATTGATAATACGTTGAAACCTTTTGCTCAAGTTGAAGCTTTTGCGTTGGGAAAGGCGGAATCAACTTTAGATCGAGTTCGAACCAAGTTCGAACTTGGTTCGAACTCGGATTTTTTAATAATGGGCTTTGATTCGATGATTGAATTTGAAGGGGGGAGCTTGGGGAAGGCGCACAGTAAAGAAGAAGCGCGTATCATGCTTAAAAGTTTTGTGGGGAAACCGCAGCAAGTGGTGAGCGGCTTTGCCTTGCTCGGACAATATAAAGGTGAAAAATTTAAAATTGTGGCTCATCAAGCTACTTCATGCCTATGGCGAGCAGATATTACCGATCAAGAAATTGACCATTATTTAAGCTTTGGCGATTGGTCTGGTAAATGCGGTGCATATTCTATTTTAGGGCCGGGGATACTTTTTCTAGATCACATAAAAGGTGATTTTCAAAGCATTATTGGGGTTCCGGTTATGCGAATTGGAGAACACCTTAAAAAGCGTCTAGGGGTGAGTTGGTTGGAGTTATTAAACGTTAAGTAGTTGCTTTACCGCCCCATAATTTCTTTCATTAAGTCTTGAGAACTTCTAAGTTGCGTGGCTAAGTCTCCCGCACCCCCAAGCTCAATGCTCCCGGCACCCCCTAGCCCCATCGTGCCCATTAGTCCGTTCATAATATCGTCTAGATAAACAAAGGACATCCAGGTGAGAATTAAAATAAAAATAAATTTAGCGCCCATAATAGCGACTCGATATCTTTCGGTCATAAGCGTTTTTTTGCTTATGGTTAACGCTTCAGCTTGAATGGCCGCAATTTCTTGCAGGTGACCTTCGTTTTTTTTAACTTGCTCGAGAATAGGATTTAGTTGATCAGTCATAATTATGTTTATCTTAAACAAGAACCAAAGGGCTTGCAAACATGAGTTATTAAACCGGCTTAACTTGATAAAATACGTCTGTGTGCTAAAAATAGAGCATGTTTGAACCCGCCAAGAACTTTGTGCTTACTGCCACCTCTAAATATAAATTAGATGATGTGGCTTTAGGCGCTTTGATTTGCGAGAAGGTGCGTCAGTTGATCGTCAGAGATTATCCACAATTCACAAAATCTTGGGAGCCCTTAAAGTTTCGTGGAGGCAGTATTACTATCCGCGCTACTGGGAGTAGCGGGGGAGTATTGTTTATGCAAACGCAAAACTTGTTAGTTAAACTAAGTAGAATGGATCTACCCGAAAGCATTCAACAAATTAAAATAGTGAAGGTTTAAAGTTTTTGTTACACTGTAATAGTATGAAAAAAATATTAATATTGTCTTTAGTGATCACTACCGCGCTTTTAACGGGCTGTGAAAAACGTCAACAAGCAACCGCTCCAGGTGAAACCGCGGCTAATGGTGTTATTACTTTGAGTCTTTGGACAACGGCTGAGCCTCGATTTTTTGAATCGTTAGGTCGCGAGTTTTCAACCAGCATAGGGGCGTCTAACCTACGCTTTAAAATTGTAACCTTTGAGGAAGAAATAGAGATGCAGCAAGTGTTAGTGAATGCTTTGTCTGAAGGCTTAGGGCCTGATATTATTTTTACAAAGGGGGAGTGGATAGCGCGTAATCCTCGTAAATTAATAATGGCGAAAACCGCTTCAGGGTTTACGTCTGAAAATTTTAGAAATACTTTTGTGCAATCGGCAAACGACGCCTTATTAGTTGGTGAAACAGGTATCTTGGGCGTACCAATGGCGGTTGATAGTTTAGCGCTAATCTTTAATGATGAGCACTTAACTGATCGTTTACCCGATCGTAATACGCCGGCTACCACATGGGAAGGGATTCGAGAAGATGCAGCCGTTCTAACAAAAAAAGATAACTCGTTTGAGCGTTTCGCCGTTGCTGGGATTGCGCTAGGGCGCACCGATAATATTAACTACGGTTCAGAAATTATTGAAAATATTATGCTACAGTCAGGAGTGGAATTTTTTGACCCAACCGGCACGCTGGCCACTTTCGATAGTAC
>CAMZKS010000092.1 GCA_947311285.1 uncultured bacterium
ACTCAGGTTCGATCCTACACGGATCTGATTGATGCAGATTATATAGCTTCTTCACATCATAGCCTTCCCTCCTTCACGTTTCATCTAATCACCCACAGGCCCCGAGCAGGATAAGTCTTGGTCACCATCATCTTCATTATCATCATTATCATCATCGTCATCATCGCAAACAATATCATTGCGAGATGCTAATTTTTGGCCAGATTTTCCAACTTCTGCTAGAAAGTATCAAAATTTTTTAGAGGCCGCTGGGCAAGCCGTGCCTAGCACGGTTGTGGCTATAAATCTTAACACGATTAAAGAGATTTTGCGTTTTACTCCACCGGTAACCATTGATAAATGGGACTTGGCACTTGATGAGTATAATTTTGATGTAGTGCTGCAATTTTTATTAGGTTCGAAAATTACGGGTCGCTTTAACGTTAAGGCACCGGTTGAAATTTTTGCGAAAGAGTTGTTTAAAAAAGAGAACATTACTCAAATTGATTGGGATGACTGGGGGAAGTTTGATTGGAAGGACTTTTTAGAAACTAAAAATATTTTGGCTTATTCCTCGAATAAAGAGTTACAACGATTGTTTCAGAAATGGGGATTAGCCGGGATTTTTAATCAAAACCCTAGTGCAGATAATTTTTTGCACTTTGATTTTGTATCTGTTGGGGCCAATAAATCAGAAAAATTTGTCTGGACTAAACTAGAACACGACAGCGATATTCAAGCCGACGGAACGGTGTTGAATACGCTTAAAATTAAACGCACTCATGCGCTTGGGCCAAATGAAATTAAAGATCTGCTTGGGTTTGATCGGCTAAGTGAAAACGTGAAATCCTTACTTAATGAAGATTTACTGTGGAGCCTTGGTGCGGGGCAGAATAGAACGGTGTTAAGAGTTTGGGTCCCTCGTGATGCAGTTTTGCTGGGGGCTAAAAATCCGAGTGGAGCGGTTAAATGGAGAGAAGATCCTGTGCTGAAGGCGTTTTATTACGAAGTACCACTCTATGTTTTGCCGGGGGAAAGTTTGGAAGCAGAGTTACGATATACAACCATTTTAAGTCGTGGGTCCGTTGGATGGAGGCCTTATTATTTACAGCTACTGGGAACCCCAGGAAGAGATAAAACGAGTCTTATTACCACAATATCAACCGAAGAAACTGGTAAATTTTCGGCCTCAACACAGAATTTAGGTCGTCCCACTAAATTAGTGGATCAAGATTTTAGAGCGGTGGTAGAGTTTGAAATAACCAGGTAATGGTACGTCTGTTCATACTTTCTCAATTTAATTCAGGGAGGTTGAATTTAGCTTGATGTGATAAGCGTGAGGCCTAAACTTTGTTTGTGATTGAATGGTTATTATTGGCTTTCTTTTCTGGTTCTGGACAAACTTTTTTGTCTGCGCCTGTGCTGACGCCCAGATCAGAAGTGGTGCTTATAAACCCGGCAGCAGTGCCAACTAAGCGGGTTAAAAAATTAGAACCTCAGCTGTTGGGAGAACCAGATTTAGCCGTTTTTGCGCAAGATTTGGCTTCAGGGAAAACACTGTTTAAAAAATCGAGTCAAACGGCGCAACCGATTGCGAGTCTGACGAAAATTATGACGTACCTTGTAATTAAGGACGAGCACGCTTTAGATGAAATTGTAACCATTCCCTTGCAAGCTACGAAGGCGGCAGGGGTAAAAGTGGGGCTTTATCAGTTTGAACGGCTAACTGTTGAAACGATGTTACAGGCGTTACTGATTCCGTCGGGAAATGATGCCGCCATAGCTTTAGCTATTTTTAATGCTGGCACAGAAAAAGATTTTGTCGTCAAAATGAACGAAAAAGCGGCTCAGTTAGGATTAAAATCTGCTCAGTTTTATAATGCGTCGGGACTTGATATATTTGAAGTCGTTTGCAGCGATGAAGCGTGCAATGATGTATTAGATGAAAAAGTATTTGGTAATTTAATGAGCGCTGAAGACTTAGCGTTGATGTCTCGTTTCGCGCTTAAAGATGATTTTTTCCGAAGCGTTGTCTCTCAGGGAAATTTTTATGGAACCTCTGTTGATGGCGAGTTTGCGCATGAGAAAAAATCTACTAATCAATTGCTCGGAACTTTTGTTAATTCAAAAGGAATCAAAACGGGTTTTACTAACTTAGCCGGACAATGTTTGATAAACTTGTCAGAAGACGAGGCCGGTCGAGAAATTATTACGGTCGTGCTCGGGTCTTCAGATCGTTTTGGAGAAACCAAAAACTTACTAACCTGGATTTGGGATAGTTTTACGTGGAGGTAGGGAGCCACGTCATTCTCCGTAGGGAGGATCTAAAATACCACTTCATCTTAACTCTTCCAAGTGGTCGTTCCTATTATTGAACTTTTAAGCAGATAAAAGGTGATTGTTTTTAGCTTAAATCTGTGGTATAATGCTCTAATGTTTAAATCATTTTTAGCGGTTGGGGTGTTAGTTTTAACTTTATACGTGTCAGAGGTTCAGGCTATCCCAGATGATGGAAATAGAGGTCCCGTGGACCCTTATGATGGGTTGTTTGATGATTTACCTCCTGCGCAAGCAGAAGGCTCAGGGAGTCTTTTTGAGGCAACACAAAGTGGCGATACTGAACAAGTCTGTATCGCAGCTGGAGCTGATGGCTGTGGCGGCGGTTCAGCTGCTGGTGGCAGCTCAACACCTTCTGCGGCGGAAACAGGAGCCGAAAAGGGTGAAAAAATAAAAAAAGCGGTTCAAGCTTATGTAGTGCCAACGAGTACTAAGAATTTTAGTCTAGGAAATCTTAATAGTGATAATGAAGCCAGTTTGATTATTAGTAC
>CAMZKS010000093.1 GCA_947311285.1 uncultured bacterium
CATTAGACGCTAGAGTATCATCTATATCAAACAGTACCGGAAATTTCGAGGATTTCACGAAAAGCTATTTATCACTTAAAATTCCACGTGTCAACACCTTCCCTCTTTCAACCCCCGGTTGATTAAAGGCATTAATCTCAAAAAATTCTCCCCAAAACGCTGTCGCGCCTTCAAACAGCATAAATAATTGCCCTAAATAGTAAGGTGTAAGTTCTGGAATAGAAATCGTAATATTCGGTCGATCATTCTCGGTTAAAGCCCCAGCCGTAGCTTGTTGTTCAGCATGCAGTAAATCTTTAAAAGTTTTTCCCGTCAAGAAATTTGTTTTTTTATGATTAATATTAACGGGAATAGCAGGGTTTGTTGAGGAGTTCTCAACGTTAATAAAGATAATTAACTTATCATTCGGTCCCTCTGCAAAAAGTTGTACTTGAGAGTGCTGATCGGTAACCCCTAATGCTGGAATTGGCGTAATGCCAACATTAGAGCCATCTTCTCTAAATTTACCGGTAGATTCAGCAATCAGTTGCACACACCACAAACCAAACTGACGAAGTTTAGTATGATACGGCATAATAATGCTCATTGGCTTCTCTTTAAGATACGCGCCCGTTTGCACACAGGCTAATTGAAAAGGTGAATTTTGATCAACATTTGTACTCAAGAATAAGTCTCGCATATCTTTTAGGCCCTTATTGAGCGCCTTAATGTCAATACCTATTAACGCCGCTGGCACGTAACCAACCGCCGTCTGCACGCTAAATCGTCCGCCAACACTTGAAGGAATATCAAACATTTTAACACCTGCGTCTTCTCCAATGCTTCGCAGCAAGCTTACGTCGTGACTTGGGTCCGTAATAAACACAAAGTGCGATTTAAGCTCTAAACCAGCTTTTTCTGTTAAATCTTTAAAGAACATAAACTGTGCCACCGTTTCTGGTGTACCACCCGACTTACTTATGATCAAAAAAAGTGTTCGCTCTAAATTAAACGTCTCAACAGCCTCAGACATAAAGTCCGGATCAATATTTTCAAGCACATGTAATTTTGGTTTCCCCTTATCAAACGTCCCCACAAAACTATCTCGCAAACAAATAGGCCCTAAAGCCGAACCGCCAACACCACAAACCACAATGTCATCATACCAGCCTTTTACGCTTTCAGCATAAGTTTCAATCTCATCTATAACACTTTCATCATCAATCACCTTATAAAAACCTTGGCCTCGCGCTTCAATCTTTTCAAGTGTTGGGGCTAAGTAATCAGCATGATCGGCAAAAATTGAGACGGGCAAGCCATGCTCTGAATCAATCTCATAAAGCGAATCGAAGTTTATTTTTAACATAGAAAGCACAAATATTAAATCTACTGTTTATCTTTAACTTTTTCCCAATCTTTCAAGAAGGCCACCAAACCTTTATCCGTTAACGGGTGACTCGCTAATTTATCAAATAGTTCTGGTGGCATAGTCGCTATATCCGCTCCGCACATCATACAATCAACGATGTGCTTTGGGTGGCGAATTGAGGCCGCTAACACTTGAGTATCATAGCCGTAATTTCTAAACACGTGCACAATATCAGCAATCAACTGCATCTCATCTTCTGAGATATCATCTAAACGTCCTACAAAGGGCGAAACAAGTGTGGCGCCTGCTTTAGCCGCCATAACCGCCTGGGTCACCGAGAACACTAACGTTACGTTGGTGTGAATCCCCTCTTTCGAGAAAACACTTACCGCCTTCAGCCCCTCTGACGTCATTGGCACTTTTACGTACACATTTTCATCCCATTTAGCAATGCGTCGTCCCTCGGTAATCATACCCTCTGCGTCTTCCGAAATAACTTCTGCCGAAATTGGACCCTCCACGATTTCTGCAATTTCTTTAATTCTTTGTTCTAAATTCACCCCTCCTTTAGCGATAATTGAAGGGTTTGTGGTCACTCCGTCTACAATACCCCAAGCGGCGTATTTTTTAATATCTGCAATGTCAGCCGTGTCTAGAAAAAATTTCATCAAGCATAGTGTAACCTGAAAGTTTTTTTAACTAAAGCTTATTGCGTTATTTAGACACTAATCAGGCGCTATTCCTATGACTTATAGTAGAAATAACGAGCCCCTTTAAACCCCTTTAGAATTTTCATCTAACTGCGCCAGCAACTTCCGTGCTGCATTTCGAATCACCTCACTTAACGCCGGGTGAATATAAATCATTTCCAATAACTGATCCGCCATGGCGTTCATGGTCATATAGGCAATCAACATATGAATCATGTCTGATGATTTTTCACCAATAATGTGCGCGCCAATAAGCTTTCTCGTTTTCAGATCCGCAATCAGCTTAACACCTCCTACCTCTGGACGCATGGCCATACCCATGGCCGAATGTTTATATTCATTCCAGGAAACTACGTAATCTTGCCCGGCTTTTTTACCCTGTGCTGGCAGCTCATCTTCGGTTACGCCAACCCCTGCCACTTGCGGGTAACTAAAAATTGCATGTGGCATAGGCGGATAAACAATCGGCTGCTTGTCTGCATTTTGGTAATGCTGCGCCAATAAATACTCTCCTTCAAAATTAACACTGTGACGAAACAAGTAACGATGCAAAATATCCCCCAGCGCATAAACACCAGACTCCCCGGTTTCTAACGAGTCATTTACTTGCACCCAACCACGATCATAGGTTTCAATGTTCGTATGCTCCAACCCTAAATCCGCCGTATTGGGCACTACGCCCGTCGCCACTAACAAGCTGTCAGATTCCATAACTTTCGTTTTCCCCTTAGCCGTTGTAACCGTTACAAAAAACGTATCGTCACGATATTCAATCGCCGTAGGGCTGGTGCCGAAGTGAATAGCATATCTTGAGCTAAAATTTTGCTCAAACTTTTTTCGAATATCTTTATCTTCCGCTTTAATCATGGAGCTACGTACCAAGAAATCTACTTGTGTGCCCATGGCGCCATAAAAGTGTCCAAGTTCAACCGCAATATAACCACCACCAATAACAATTAATTTTTTAGGCTGCGTGGTTTGCCTTAAGGCTTCACGACTCGTCATAAAGGGCGTGTCTTTTAAACCAGGAATATTTGGTACGGCCGGTCGAGTACCGGTCGCAATGTAAATTTTATCAGCCGTTAGTTTTTCGCCATTAATCTCGATCACTTTACCTTCCAAAAAACGAGCGTGACCTTTATAAAGATCAATATTCTTATGATTCTTGTAGCTTGGCTCAATACTCGCAGACTCTTCCTCAACGGTTTTAGTGGTTCGTTCTACTAGTTTTTTCCAATCTAATTTTATTTCACCAACATCTGACATAAAAAATTTATCGTGATCTTCTTCCCAGTGCGTTTTTAAATCCGCGGGATAAATCAACATCTTTGACGGAATACAGCCACGATTTAAACACGTGCCCCCTAAATCTTCTTTTTCAATAATCGCTACTTTTTTTCCTAGATCTGCAGCGGGACGCAATTTAGTACCCCCTCCTCCACCGATAATGATTAAATCGTAGTTTTTCATGTTTTTTATAATTTTAACCCTTCATAAAATTCTATGGTCTTAAAATAATCAACAACTTTAGAAATTTCAACTTCCCTCTTTTCTCCCGTTGTCATGCTCTTCACCTGAACAATATTTTTATTCATCTCGTTCTCACCCATTACTAGCACATAAGGTACTCCTAGTTTATCTGCGTAATCAAACTGCTTAGTTAATTTTTTAGTTTCTAAATAATTTTCCGTTATAATTCCCGTTTCTCTTATTTTTGAACCAAGAGATAACAAGACTGGCAAGGCGACTTCATGCGCGGCTATAAGTAATACTTGAGTCGGGCTTGATCGTTCTGGCTTTACTAACCCAGCGGCCAAGCACTGGCTAAACAATCGAGTTAAACCAATCGAGATGCCGACTCCTGGCATTTTTTTACCGGTAAAAATCGAAGCTAAATCATCGTAGCGACCAC
>CAMZKS010000094.1 GCA_947311285.1 uncultured bacterium
ATAATTGAAATATAATTATTAGTTGAGAACTTTTCTTCTAATTCAATATTTTGTAAATCAATTCAAATTGGACTTTTTCAAATAGTAAGTCAAAGCTCTTCTATTAATTTTTTATCAATATTTAATCATTCAGGAATTTGAATATTTGTAAAATCTGATTCTAATTTTAAATCATATAATTTCCTAACCATATTTCAAGCAATTTCTTGATTAGGAACAAATCCATTTGGTATTCATGGAGGCATATTTATCATTGAAAATGTTGCATCTACTATTCATCATGCACTAGATTCTACTGGGAGAGCAATAACTGGAATAGATGTTTCTGATGCTGTCATTCATGCAATATGAGCAGAACCTCATGCTATTGAAACATCAAATTTGACTTTAGCTATAATACCTCAAACATCTCAGGTATATTTTTCTGGAATATGAATTACTTCAGGCGCTACAAAATGGATTTCTATGTTTGGGAAATTACGCAGCATTGTACATAAAGAATGAACGGTTCGCCCATATTTTAAATCTCCGATAAAAGCGACTTTAAGTGGCTCGTTGCCCAGTTTAAAGTGCTTACTGATTGTGTATAAATCTAATAAGGCTTGAGTGGGGTGTTCGGCCGAACCATCGCCGCCATTAATCACTGGCACGCCAGCGTAATCGGCCATGATTTTAGCATCACCGGCTGTTTTTGATCGAATGGAAATAATGTCAGCGTAACCACCGATAATACGAGCGGTATCGCTTAAAACTTCGCCTTTGGTGATAGACGAAAAATTTACATCTGTTTCAGAAATGATTGAGCCACCTAGGCGGAGCATCGCCGCTTCAAAGCTAAGTCGGGTTCTGGTAGAAGGTTCATAAAACAACGTGGCCATGATTTTACCCTTGGCCATGTCACTCCCTCAATTTTTAATAATTTCTTCCATATCACTGGCTTGAGTTATGATTTCTTCTAAATTCTCCCGATTAAATTGGCCAGCCGATAAAATGTGTTGCATTGTCTCCATGTTAACTATTTGACATCGGGGTTCAAGTTAGTACTTTTGCCGTGTCTTAAACGACTTTTCTGGGATTTTAAGTTCCCGCAGAGCGGGACTCCAGCAAGTGTTTCTTAACCCTTACACGAATGATAGCTGTTGCAAAAATTGGCGGACACCAAGCCATTGTTAAAGTTGGTGAAGTTTTACGTGTTGATAAATTAGACGTTGAAGTTGGTAAAGTTGCCAAATTTGAAACGTTGCTTTTGGCGGATGAAGATGGCAAAAATTGTACTATTGGAGCGCCAATTATTGAAGGAAAAATGGTTGAAGCGAAAGTGCTTGAACATGGTCGAGCGGCAAAAATCAAAGTTTACAAAATGAAACCTCGTAAGCGTTACCGACGAACGATTGGCCATCGTCAAGATTACACAGAAATTGAAATTACAAGCCTTGGCGGTGTTACTGCTAAAGCAAAACCCGCCGCTAAAAAAGAAGTTGTAAAAGCTGAAAAGCCTGCTGTGAAAAAAACAACTCCAGCTAAAAAAGCACCAGCGGCTAAAAAGTCAGCATCACCGGCGAAAGCCAAAAAAGATGAAGCCGGAAGTAAAAAAGAAGCATAAATTTAAGGCTTTATAAAAAACACTTAGATTTTTAAATCAATTGCCTGTATAATGCCGTTGATTAACCAGAAATCCTCTGATAAACATTGTTAATCAGAGGATTGTTTTATAACTCACCCTAAATATGTCAGACCAAGCACAACCGCCAGTGCCGCCACAAGACCCAAATGCAGGAACTCCTCAGCCACCAGCTGGGGACTCTGGTCAACCTGTAGGGCAAACGCCAGTTCCCCCGGCTACGCCTGTGGACCCAAATGCGCGACAGGGGCAGCTTTCTACGCGTGACGGGCATTTGTTTGTGATCCCACCACATCCAAATACCCAGTTTGATGAAGAGAATTTTTTGATTCTTCTTGAAGGATCTATTTCATTAACAATAGAAGAGAAGAAGCGAGTGATTGAGGCGATCCCTCGACTCTCAATCGAGCAAATTAATGAGCTCATCTCTATTTTCCAAGAAGAGAAACAAAAATTTGCAGAATTAGAAAGCGAATTTGCTGACGATGTAGCCAAACTTAAAGCCGAACGTGAAAAAGAAATTGTTTCAATAGAAATGAAACAAGAAGAAGCGGGTGAAGATGCAGAAGCTAAGGCCGAAGCCGAAGCGCTTAAGAAACAGCTAGGACTTTAGTTTCTTGATTATGCATTTATTTAAACCGCGCACAGCGCGGTTTTTTTTATACTCAATTTTGCCTTCCCTGCGAATGCAGGGATCCAGTCAATTAAGGATTCTTTATTTACTAGACCCCGGCTCAAGGCCGGGGAGGTGAAGAAGGGGGTGCTTAAATAATAAAAAACCCTGACAGAGGCAGGGTTTTTTGTTTCTCAGAGTTGAGTGAATGAAGAACTATACAAGTTCAACCGTAGCACCCGCTTCTTCGAATTGTTTTTTCATTTCTTCAGCTTCTTCAGCTTTAACGTTTTCTTTAATCGTTCCACCATTATCAGCTAAACCTTTAGCCTCACCTAAACCAAGACCTGTGATAGCTCGGATAACTTTAATTACCGCGATTTTTTGTGCTCCACAATCTTTAAGTTCTACGTTGAAAGCAGATTTACCAGCTTCTTCTTCAGCCGGTGCAGCACCTGCAGCTGCTGGAGCTGCCGCAACTGCAGCAGAGATACCGTATTTTTCTTTGAAGTAAGTCGCTACGTTGTTCGCTTCGATTACAGTTAGTTTCTCGATTGAGTCAACTACTGATTGTTCTCCTTTAGAGAGTTCCACAGTTACAGTGTTTTCTTCTGACATAGTAATAAGTTGTTAATAATAAATTATGAAGCTTTTGAGAATTTCTCAGCTTCTTTAAGTGCCGCAAGAATGCCTTGCATGCCATGAGTAAGACCAGCGTGAATACCGGTAACTCCATGGTTTAGGGCTCCTACGATCGCGCCAAGAGATTCTTCGCGTGAAGGGGTTTCGGCTAAGC
>CAMZKS010000095.1 GCA_947311285.1 uncultured bacterium
AGCATTTGAAAAAGATATGCACGTACTGGTTATTCTTACGGATATGACAAATTATGCAGAAGCTCTGCGAGAAGTGTCAGCCGCTCGTAAAGAAGTTCCAGGGCGTCGAGGTTACCCTGGTTACTTGTACACGGATCTTGCCAGTATTTACGAACGAGCAGGACGAATTAAAGGCAAAGGTGGCTCGGTAACACAGATGCCAATCCTTTCAATGCCAGAAGATGATATTACACACCCAATCCCTGATTTAACAGGATATATTACCGAAGGTCAGTTTGTACTAGACCGATCACTACACCAAAAACAAATCGCACCACCGGTAGATGTACTTAAATCTCTTTCTCGTCTAGCCGGAGCTGGTATGGGAGAAGACAAAACACGCGATGATCACTCTAAGTTAAAGGATCAACTATTTGCTTGTTACGCTCGTGGTAAAGATGTTCGTGAACTAGCAGTAGTACTTGGTGAAAGTTCGTTGTCAGATGTAGATAAAACGTATCTACAATTCGCAGAGGCTTTTGAAAAAGAATTTGTTGGACAAAGTTTTGATTCTGACCGAAACGTAATTGATAGCTTGGAGCTTGGCTGGGAGTTATTAAGACCTTTCCCAATTTCAGAACTTAAGCGTTTGAATCAAAAAACAATCGACAAGTTCCATCCTGATTACAAAGATAAGTAAGTGACATCCCATGACAGGATGTGTTGTTGGTGGAACTTATCCTCGCATAAGTAGAGGATTTAATCCCCTTTCAAAAGAATAAATTAAAGTCCTCGCTCTTGCGGGGATTTTTTTTATCCTTAAAATTTAGTACATATGACAAAGAAAGTACTTTTTTTACTGCACGGTGGCACTATTAGTCAAATTGAACATCAAGATGAAAATAGTCATAAGTATCTTCTCCCCGCAAAAGATCCCGAGTTGTTTACTCAAGCGGCTGCGGGAATATTAAGTCGTTTTAATGGACAATTAGAAATTCATACAGAGTTTGTGACGGCCAAGGATTCAAGCAATATGATCCCGGAAGATTGGACAACACTAGCCTTAAGAATTAAAAAAGCGCAAAATGAAGATTGCTATGAGGGTATTGTTGTGACTCATGGAACCGATACCTTGGCTTACACCGCCGCGGCCCTGGCATTTGCTCTGCACGGTAGTAACCCAAACGGTTCATCATTAAGAATTCCTGTTTGCATAACAGGATCACAAAAAAGTATTTACGCCCAAGGAACCGATGCTTATCATAATTTGTACTATGCCTTTAAGACCATCCCTAAAGCCGCAGAAGAAGGCATTGCCGATGTCTTAGTTAACTTTGATAAAGATGTGATGCTTGGCGCGCGAGTGATAAAAGTTAGTGAGACAGATTACACCGCATTTTCATCACCTAACTATCCCAATATTGGGCACGTAAAACAACAAAAATTATTTATAAGCCGTAGTTTAGTAAACACGGAAGATCGATTTTTGCCTACTACCAATGATCAGGTCCATTTTGATGATAAAATACTCTCTATTGATTTAACTCCGGGATTTAATCCAGATATTATTGCCGCGGTGCTCGATAAAGACTTAGTTAAAGCCTTGATAATTCGAACCTACGCTGCAGGCAATTTACCAAGTGAGAGAAAAAACAACTTATTACCAATCGTGAAATTAGCACAAACAAAAAATATCCCTGTATTTTTAACTTCAAAAATTGCCGCCGCTAATGCCTCAGGATTTGATTATGAGCCGGGTGTAAGGGCTATCCATGCAGGCGCAATTCCCTGTTTCGACCAGACAGAGGCAGTAGTTGCAGTTAAAATTGCTTGGTTAATTGGAAATAATTTATGTAAAACAGTTGCAGATTTTAATGAAGCGATGCGCACGAACTATGTAGGCGAGCTTAGCAGCAGCAGCCAAGAGCCGATGGAACAATTTTAAAACTATGAAAAACAAAAAAATTGCGCTCATAAAAGCCAGGTGGCACCAAGATATTGTAGATCAATGCCAGAAAGGTTTTTTGTCGGAACTAAACAATGATTTTGAGGTAGAGATTATAGAAGTACCCGGTTGTTTAGAAATGCCTCTAATGTGTCAAAAACTGTCAGAAACAGGAAACTATGCCGCTATTTGTTGTACGGGCTTTGTGACCGATGGTGGTATTTATAGGCATGAGTTTGTAGCTCACGGAATTCTTCAGGGGTTTATAAATGTACAACTTAAAACGGGGGTTCCCGTACTTTCGGCCGTATTAACCCCTAAAGAATCTTTTGCCGAAGACGGTAGCAATCCTGATCAACATAAGTTCTTTTTTGATCATATGGTTACTAAAGGAGAAGAGTTAGCGGACGCTTGCATGGAAACTATTAAAAACATGGAAAGGTTTAAGTAATGCAAGTAAGGGAACCTTAAAAAGCATTTATTAACTTTTATTATTAGACGCTTCTTCTTGGATATCTTTTGATAGTTTAAAGATGGCTCGCCAAATTTCTGTTACTCTCTTGTCTTCCAAAATAGTGTCTCGATTTTGTTTTAATATTTCGCCTAATAACTGCGTTTCTCGTTCTAGGTCTTCAATATCTTTGCCCGTTTCTTTTTTAATCTGCGCAATCTCAATCGCTAAACGCATCCGCTCATCTAATAAGGAAAGAATGCCCGCATCAATTTGGCTGATACGTTCGCGTTTTGTGTTTAAATCAAGGCCGTTTACTTGCTGTGTCATCAAGCCAAATTGTAACTAAATTTTCCTGGCGCCACAATAACAACAAACTCTCCTCGAGTATTTTCGTCATTAAAATGTTTCATCGCCTGTGCCACACTCCCCCGCCAAATTTCTTCGTGTATTTTTGTAAGTTCGCGTCCGACACAAATAGTTCGATCAACTGAAACATATGTTTCTAATTCTTTAAGTAGTTTGGGAAATCGATGCACTGACTCATAAAAAATATGGCAGTGCTTTGTGTCCACTAAAGCTTTAATAAGTGTTTGACGGCCTTTTTTGTGGGGCAGAAAGCCATGAAACGTGAACGTATCTGTTGGAAAACCACTAGCAGAGATTAAGGTCGTTAACGCCGACGGCCCTGGAATTGGCACGACGGTAATACCTTTAAGGGTGGCTAAGTTTACAAACTTAAAGCCTGGATCAGATATGCAGGGAGTACCGGCATCACTTATAACGGCTCCAGACTCCCCTTTTTGCAAACGCACCATTAAGCTTTCAATTTTAGCTTCACTACTGTGGGAGTGAAAAGAAACCAGAGGGGTTTTAATCTCATAATGATTCAAGAGTCTTTTTGAGTGACGTGTATCTTCTGCTGCCACAAAATCTACAGATTTAAGCGTTTCTATGGCGCGATAGGTTACATCACCTAAATTCCCTATTGGTGTGGCTACAATATAAAGAGTGCTCATCACTCAAAGATTACTTCTCTAACGCTAGGCAGGCAACTAAAGCTTCTTAAAAAGAAAAATACAAAAAGAACCTCTTCATTTAAAAAATAATTAGACGGTCATAGTTCTTGTTTTTAAACTCGCTTAAAGCGCTTGTTTATGGTATAATTGAGTTTAGATAAAATAAAAATAAATACTCATGGCTTTAACTAGTTTTTTTAATCCCAAAAGTTTAGCGGTCGTCGGAGTGTCAGAAAATTTAGAAAAACTAGGATCAGTTATTTTTAAAAACATTATTGAGGCCGATTTTAAGGGCGCTCTTTACGGCATTAATCCAAAACTTGAAGGACAGACACTTTTAAATCAAAAATGCCTTAGCAGTATCACAGGCGCACCAGAGGCACTAGACATGGTAGTAATCGTTGTGCCAAGTAAATACGCCGAAGGCGTAGTGGATGAATGTATCACTAATGGAACGAAAAATATAATTATAATCTCGGCTGGATTTGCTGAAGTCGGACAAACAGAACTTGAGGATCGAGTCGCTCAAAAATGTGCTGATAATGGTATTAATTTACTCGGTCCTAATTGTTTGGGGACCATTATTCCCGCCGTAAATCTAGATGCGAGTTTTGCAGATGGATTTCCCAAAAAAGGAAAAATTTGTTTTGCCAGTCAATCAGGCGCTTTTTGTACGGCTATGCTCGATTGGGCAGATCAAAAAAACATAGGGTTCTCCCATATCATTAGTTTAGGGAACAAAGCCGGTATTTCAGAAATCGATATTTTAGAAAGCTTAGCCGATGATCCTGAGGTTGAGATTTTTGCTTTTTACTTAGAGTCCTTGGCCCAAGGTCAGAAATTTTTAGAACTTATTAAGCGAGTAGCCCCGCATAAGCCGGTTATTATTTTAGAACCAGGCCGGAGCCTAAAAGCTGCAGCAGCTAGTAGTTCGCATACAGGGAGTTTGGCACCAAATTATGCAATTTTAGAAATGGCCTACAAGCAAGCGGGAGCTATTCAAGCTTTTAGTATGCGGGCTATGTTTGGTTTGCTGGAGATTTTAACACACTGTCAGGATAAAGACTTTGGTCGTAATATCGCTGTGTTAACTAATGCTGGTGGGGTGGGGGTAATGGCCACAGATGCGATTGAAGAACACAACTTAAATCTAACTTCTTTCGACGCTGCCACTATCGAAAAGTTAGATCAAGTTTTACCGTTAGAAGCCAATACGCATAATCCGGTCGATATTATTGGAGACGCAAAAGCTGATCGCTACGAAGCGGCTCTAAAAATTTTAGTCGAAGATAAACAGGTAGATCAAATTTTAGTGTTACTCACACCACAAAGAACCACAGAAGTTAAACGAACAGCAGAAATAGTTGGAAAATTGGCACAAAAAAGTAAAAAAAATATTATAGCCAGCTTTGTTGGTGGCGCCCGCACAGCGGAAGGGATTCCTGTTTTTGAGAAGTATGGTGTCCCCCACTTCGAGTTCCCTATTGATGCTACTCGGGTTTTATCATTACTCGCAAACCGCAAATATTTAACCGATGGAACGGCTACCATAACCCATTTAAATTTTGAACCAGACCAAAAAATAGAGTTTTGGTTAGAAGAGGCTAAACAAAAAAATTGGCCTTCACTTCCTCAGGATCAAGTAAATTACATTCTAGGAAAATATGGTTTTGATTTTCCAAAAAATTGTGGATTTTTAGATTACGATGACGCACTCCAGTGTGCCAAATCTATGTTTCCTAAAAACGTGGTACTTAAAATATCAGCCCCTGATGCGCTCCACAAAACAGACCTACAGGGTGTCATTTTAAACATTAATACGTTAGAAAAATTTGAAGAAGCTTGGAAGGCTCTCACTAAATCAATTGAGAGAACAGGCTTTAAGAATGCACATATTCAGGTGCAGGAACAAATCTCCCAAGGCACAGAAATTATTATGGGACTCACCAGAGATGAAAATTTTGGCCCCGTAATGCTCTTTGGTAGCGGTGGTATTTACACAGAAGTGTATAAAGACACAACCGTCAGGGTTTTACCAACGCATAATTTTTCAGAGATGATTAACGAAACTAAAATTGGTAAAATTTTATATGGCGTGCGAGGTGAAAAACCTAAAGCGATTGAATCCTTAATTGATGTTATGCGGAAGCTGCAACGTTTAGCGCTGGATTACCCCGCCATTGCATCAATCGATATCAACCCAGTTATGGTAACCGAAGAGCGAGCAGTATGTGTAGATTTTAAAATTTTAGTTTAAAATGTTTGATGAAAACCCAATCAAAAATCCAACATTAGATAGCATTGATTTATGTGGTTCACAAGAATCGTTAGTTACGGCCTTGTGTGAAATTTTAGAGGCAGGGCGCAGCCAGAGAGAAAAGAAAGTACTAGAAAGAGCTGAGCAAATTGAACTTCCGGCTTGGTGGAATCGTAATAGAAATAAAATAAAAAATAATGATTTATACCGAGCAGAATTGTGCAGGCAATTTAGTTTAACAAATACTGAGTTCTTAGAAGAAAAAATGATTCCCGCAAAGATGCAAAGCATTGGGACACATATAACTGGTGATTATCATTGTTTTACACTAACCTATTCTCTCGACGGGCCGATTATTATTGATAGTACATGGAAACAGTTTTGCAATAAAAATGAAATAAATGCACCAGACACTTTTTGTGGAACCCCAGAAGATTTGGTTCAAACGCTTTTGTCTAAGGGAGTGACGGCGGAAAACATTCATGATAATTATGGTGACATAGTCGTTCCTGTTCTTGTGCGTAGAAGTACACAGTTGTCTGTTAAAAATGAAATAAAATAAAATGCAAAATCTACTGCAATCCCTTACAACCCTCCCCTATCCCGTTCAGGCGATTGTGGCTGTAATGGCCGTTATTGGTTTGTGGTTTGGTTCAGACAAAGTGATCTGGGGCGTAAAACGGATAGCCCGCAAGTTTGGCATATCAGAGCTTATTATTGGGTTAACGATTGTTTCTATTGGTTCGAGTTTGCCAGAAATTTTTGTAAATATATCTGCCGGTCTTCGTGGGGCAGATGATATTGGAGTCGGGAATATTGCTGGTAGTTGTTTCGTTCAAGGTTCGTTTATTTTAGGGCTTGTGGTGTTAGTTGGGGGTGAAATGGGAGGAAAGAAAGAAAAAATAAAACGTGATGGAACTATGATTCTTGGGTCCATTGTTCTGCTGTTCTTGCTTGGAATGGACGGCACCATTGCCACCGGTGAAGCTTTGATTTTAGTGCTAACCTACTGTGGTTATATTTTTCACTTACTGGTGGCAAATCGAAAAAGCTGGAAGATTCAAAAAAGTCATTCGTATATGGTATTGAACTTTATCGCTTTTGCCCTTG
>CAMZKS010000096.1 GCA_947311285.1 uncultured bacterium
AGATAAGAAAGATATCGACTTCGAATTTCAGCAATGTCCCGATCCCACATGGGTACGGCTTCTAATTCACGTTCATCGGTTTCGTCATCTGTACGAGATTTTTCTCGTGCCAAATCAAATTTATTGATTCCAATCACAATCGCTTTTCCGGCTTCTACAATTTGACCCGCTAAGGCTAAATCTTGATGCGTCACTCCATCTAAAGCGTCTATCAACAATATACACACGTCAGCCCGTTCAATGGCCTGACGTGTACGTACTACCATCCAATATTCCATGGTTTTACCAATTTTACCGGGTCGTCGAACCCCAGCGGTATCAATAAATCGAAACTGCTCCCCTTCAGGCGATTCCCAATCCGTATCAATTGCATCGCGCGTGGTTCCTGCTACATCAGACACCACACTCCGTTCTTCGCCAATCATTTGATTGAACAAAGTAGATTTTCCAACATTCGGTCGCCCTACCATTGCCACCTTAATTCGGTCTGGCGCTTCAACCTCGCTGTAATTCATAGGAGAGAATCCAAGTTCTACCAATCGTTTTTGAATCACTTCTGTTAGATCCCAAAAACCAAAATTATTTTTAGCCGAGATAATCTCTGGCACACCAAACCCAAGCTCCGCTAGTTCATAACCCCTCATAGCTTGTCCGTCATCAATTTTATTAGCCAAGAACAACACTTTTTTATTTACGCGTCGCAATTTGTCTGCGATGTCGTAATCGTCTTGCGTTAGCTCTTGTTTGGCATCTACCATCCACATAACTAAGTCTGCGTTCTCAATAGCGAGTTCGGCTTGTACCTGAATAGCTGTTTCAAGCGAATTATCCCCAAAGTCACTTAACCCAGCGGTATCTACCGCCCAGTAAGTAATCTCACCAAGGTTATCAATCTTCTCTGTAACACTATCACGTGTGGTTCCCGCAATATCAGAAACAATCGCACGGCGATTACCCACTAAAGAATTAAAGAGCGTTGATTTACCAACGTTCGGTCTTCCAACAATCGCAACCACAGGATAAGTGTTCATCTGCTTAGTAACGTAGCTAAAAGCCGGCATGAGTAAAGCCCGTTTCTGGGTGGAGGAATAAGCAAATTCTAATTTTGAGTTCGAACCAAGTTCGAACTTGGTTCGAACTCGTTTAATCAAAATCCGCAAAAAAATCTTTTTCTAGATCAATCACCTTTCCAGGCTCCCAGCTACTGTAAGGCCAGTCCTCGATACATTCGACAACCTCATGTTTAACGGCGTTATGTTCTACGTAAGTCACTAATTGCGATAGATAAGCTTCATCCAAGACTTCTTTAGCTTTAAAGCGCCCTTCAAAGACGGGGGATTTGAAGCCATTTTTTATTTTGTCTCCGTAGCGATTATTAAAATAAAGGGCATAAGACTGCTGTAGTTTTTGCATAAACAAAGAAACTTGGCAGGTATTAACTGAGTTGTTAGCTTCAGTTCGAACTCTAACGTCAGGTAAGACTTCAGAGTTCGAACTGTCCAACGTATCAATTAACAAAAAATGAAAATGATTTGGCAACAAGCAGTAAGCTTGAATATTAATTCTTGTGTACCTCTCCTTATATCTTTGAATTGTCTCTAGAAAACGATGGTAGTCCGACGCATCATAAAATAACGTTTGTTTATTAATACCTCTATTAAACACGTGATAAATAATATCTGACTGAATTGGTCTTAATCGATTTCCCATACTTTTAGTTTAAAAAAAATTAAAAGGATGGGGAGTGGCTAACTTCATATTAACTTAATCGAGTTCGAACTTGGTTCGAACCAAGTTCGAACTCAAATTTGATTAAAACACAAAAAAACCCCCGACCAGTCCGAAGACCAGCAGGGGGTTTTTGAGTTTAGACAGTAAGCAAAAGCTTAGCCCAGATTAAAAATTAATCTTGGTTAACTTTAGCGGTAGTGTCTTGATCCAATAGGTAACCATTGAAGAAGTCAGCGTTTCCTCCGTTTGAAGATTCGTCAGACCAAACAATATTGTTAACAGGAGCAAGAACTGCGTATGTAGCAGCACCTGCTTGTGTAGTATCCGTTAGGATTGTTACAGAAACAGAATCATCATCTGCAATACCACCACCATCTTGAACTGTATTGTTAAACAATAGTGCGTAAGTTCGAGAAGAACCTGCCGCTACAATTTGATTAGCAAAAACAACAGTAACAGTACCTTGTGTAGTAGAAGAGCCACCATTAACACCAGTAGACAGAGCTACTGGAGAAGTCGTGTCTAATGTACCATCTGCTTTAACTTGTTGCACTCTAAATGCCGTACCAGCCGCATCGGGAGTAGCCGTTGTAGCACCAGATTCGGTCGTAGCAGCAGCAGCAGCACCAGGACCAAAGACCATACCTTGTAGAGCAACCGCAAGCGTAACTTCACCAAGTTCGATTGAGTTAGCAGCATCTGCTGTAACCGTGAATCGGTAGAACTCTTGCTCAGCCGCAGAAGGATCAGCAAATGTAGGCTGAGTCGCTGCGTGACGTACAGTCATTTGCGTGTTCAAAATCAAGAAAGATTGAGAATTAACAGCTGTAGCCGTGATATCAGCTGTTGCAAGATCAGATCCTGTCGCAGCCGTAACTGCTTGAATACCATTATTACTGCCAGGAGCAGTAGTATTAAGATTCAAGTCAAGAACTTGACCAGATTGAGCAACACTTGAAATATTTTTCACGTCAACTCGTACCGAAACAGTAGTGTTACCATCTTTAGGTACTCGAATTCGTGCAGTGTTTCCTAGTTCAAAGTGAACCGCACCAGAAACAGCCGTTTCAGTTTGAATAAGAGCTCCAGCTTCGTTGTAAAGTTTGAACGTTACTCGGTCAGCTGCAGCAGGATTAGTTGATGTGAAGTATAAATCAGAGATTTGAACTTCGTCATCTTCCGCTGAAAGTCGTACTTTCAAGATTTCTACATCAGGTTGGTTCGCTACTAGAATGTCAGAGAAAACCGTTTCTCCTAGTTCTACTGTTAGTTTACCAGATAGTAGAATGTTGAATGAAGCCCCTAACAATGGATTTGTTGTCGCTAATGCAACAGCAGGAGAACCTTCATTTACGGTAACTTCTTGACCGTTTTCAACATTGTCAGCGTTAACCGCTACAAGATCTACACGGAAAGTAGAAGCAGAGTTTTGTTGTACTACAGTAAAACCAGTAAGCATGTTCGTAGAGAACCCGTCACCCGCTGCACCTGTAGCCGCTTGATCAAGCACAATATCACAGTTATCAAGGGTAACAACATTACCAGCGATAGCCGTAATAGCACATTCGTCAGTAGCGTTAACTAACACTACATCACCAATAGCCAGGTCACCAGCATCTGCAAGAGTTACTGACTGAGAACCACCGGCAACACCATTACCAGTGTATTGGTAAGCAACAACACCCGCTATTTCAGCTATTGGGTGAGAGTTAACAAATGGACTAGCATTTGCTGGCGTAGAAATTGTGATCTCACCAGTCGTGGAGTTAATCGCTAGAACGGTTTTAACTTCAGCATTAACACCGTTAGCAAGGCCTGATACTGAAACTGTCACAGTATCACCTACTGCAACATTTGCGATATTAGCTGTGTCAATAAAGAAACTTGTAGCCCCTGCAGAAATAGCAACGGTTGGCGCACCAGGCATAGCACCTGCTACAGCCCCCACACTTCCAAGAACCGCACCAGCAACTTGATTTACACCAGCACCGTTAGCAAGCGTTGTAGAAACTGGGTTTCCAGAAGCTGCTGAAGTGTTAGTATCAAATACTACTTCGAATTCTTTTTGTGAAGCTGAATCAATAACCACAGATAGGTCGTTGAAAGTAGCAGCTCCATTAGTATCAAGATTTCGAGAAGAACCTTGTTGAGTTCCTCCTACAAAGATAGCTGCAGTAAAGTCTTGAACGTTAGTTAAAGCATTTCCTGTAGCCGTTGCGTCAATAGTAACCGAAGTCACGTTAACATCACCTGAATCGTTGTTATCGATAACGAATTTCAACATAGAAACGTCATCAACACCCGCTACGATTTGTTCTGAACCTGAAGCAAAACCATCAGTTCGAGAAACCGTAAGGATTGATCCTGCAACTTCTACATAAGAAGCTTCAGCAGAACCTAGAACTGTTTGGATTTGGTCACCAGTTGAGATGTACTCAGGTGAATCGAAAGCCGTTGCTAGCACTTGCATTTTAAGTGAAGCGCCAGTTACAGCTGCGTCTTCTACGTTACCAACCAATTTAAGGATAGACGTGCCAGCAATTTCAAACGTAGTGTTGAAAGTCAGGCGAGCGTCAGTCAAGTTAGTACCAGTGAAGTCGTTCTCTGTATCGATCAACTTGTCGTTTAGGTATAAACGGAAGTTGTCGAAGTAAGCGTTCAACTGAGCCAAAGTCATGTTAGTCGTTTTAGCAGCGTCTGTGAAAGCTTGTTTCACATCAAGTGTAACACCGTCAACAATAATTGGTTGATCAACTACCAAACGAGCCGTAAGGAATACAACATCGTTAGAACCAGGAGCGTACTCTTGATTGTTTAGTGACGAAGGATCTCGAGAAATTGTAAGATCACCAGCCTCGATAAGGTAAGCTCGAAGACGAGCACAATTATCTTCAGCTGATTTTCCAGAACAAGATGTTCCAGAATCTGCAGTAGTAGTACCAGATAAAGACCGTCCGTTTCCAGTATCAGCTACAGCTTTAACACCGAAAGGCGTTCCGATCTCAACTCCTACGATATCTTCGAAGTTATCAATTTTGAAATTAACAACATCGTCTTTTTCAGCTGAAACAATATCAGCCCGAATAGAGAAGATTCGAGAATCACCATCCTCAACAATGTAACCACCAGTTACACCGTTATCTAGACGGAAAGTCATGTAATCACCATCAATAATAGTTTCGGCTGAAATTTGCTCACCAGAAACATACAGACCTACATTTTCTAAGTCATCTTCAAGTTGAGCCGTACCGTCATTTTTGAAAGTAATAGCTCGTAATTCAACATCCTCGTTAGAAGCCGAAGCATTAAGCACTCGGAATTTCCCAAGTTCGATGAAAGAATCCCCTACATCCACATTAGTATCAGAACCAAGTGGAGAGAATTTAAGTTGAGTTACTTCGTAGTTAGCAATTTCCATTTCTTCACCTTCAATAGGGAAGTCTCCCGCAACATTGTCAGCCGATGCAACAATATCATCAGCAGAAACAAGCACGAATCGGTTATTGTGTCCTGTATTTTTATCAGTTGCTGTAAATTTCATTGAAGAAACTACATCAGCAATAATAGTTTGACCAGCAGGGATTACGATTGGTGGGTTGAATCGAAGTTCAACAACATCGTCGTTATTTACTGATTTGTCATTTCCAACTTTGAATCCGTCGATTTCTAACCAAACATTATCAAAGTCGTCATTGTCCCCTAAACCAAGACGAGTGAAAGTCATTGAAGAGATTTCAATATCTGCATCGTCAGAAGCCGTCAATTCAACTGTCGTGTAAGGCACAGACGTTGCATTGTAAGGGATATTAGTTCCACGTGGAGTTTCTCGAGAAAGCATAACTTCAAGAGTTCCTTCTGCGATACCAGTAAAGGTACCTAGTGCAACTAGTTGAGCGTCGTAAACAATTTTAGCTGTTTCGGCACGAGTAACAGCGTTACCAGCTCCGAATGTGCCGTCACCATAACCACGCATAGCGCCGTTATTGTAAACCGTTTCAACATAACCGTAGAACCAGTCACCAGCAGTAACGTCATCAAAATGAGGCGCTCCTGAAAGATCTTTGTCTAAAGCAAAACCGTTAACCACCATTTTAGCGATTTCGGCTCGGTTGATTCCAACACCAGGACGGAACATTCCATCAGGGTATCCATTAATCCAACCTTCGTTGTACATTGTTTCAATGTAATTGTAGAACCAAGCTGATTGGTCTACATCAGGGAAGTGAGGTCCACCAGTAGTATTAATATCTACACCAGTAGCCAACACGATAACTTTAGAAACTTCAGCACGGTTCAATTGTCGGTTAGGAGCAAATGATCCGTCGTCGTTTCCAGATAATACACCTTGATCCATAAGCTCTCCAATTGCTTCATTTGCCCATGAAGGGATTTGAGCATCATCAGTAAACCCAAGACTTTGCGCATTCGCAAAACCCATAAGAGCCACTGAAGAAAGAGCTACAGACGCAAGACCTTGTCGCAAAAAAGCAAACAAATTCATGGTTTATAGTTTTAAAAAATATTAGTTTTGAGAGTTCAAACATTCAAACTCTTCTATATAAAATTGATAAGCTCAATAATAAAAAGCATTGTTTCTACCTCTAGGCACAAACAAGTACGAGCGAAAGTCTCCGTAAGAAGAGAATCGCTTCCAGTTTCTAGAAAGGCTGCAGCTTGCACAGGCAGTCATCTTTCCGGTCGTTTGAATCAAAGAACAATTCTTTTTAACACTACGCGCAGACGCACAAAGCGGACAGAGAGCCTTTCCGCTAAGCGCGGAACTCATGGCAAGTCATGTCAGAAGTGAATAAATGTTAGTCTCTCAGAGCTTAAAGTCAAGTCTGAGTGAGCGCGATTTACTCACAACACCAAGAACGCACACGCCTTGCCTCATGTTACAAAAAAAGACAAAATTAAGGCTTTATGCATTAACAGCGACCCGGGAATGTTTTATTTATATAAAAACTGTCCGCGAATTCAATTTTTAAGGGCTTAGAGGGCGGCCTCTAAATTAAAGTAACTTCCAGTTCGAACCAAGTTCGAACTTGGTTCGAACTCAATAAGCAGGGAGATAAACTTAAAACCTACTCTGTCTCGGTAGTTTCTATTGTTTTAGTCGATCTCGTTACCGAACCTTTTAGGCTTTCACCAGCCGCATTTAGCTTGTCTAGCGCGGCCTTTGTTTCATCTAAAGCAGATTTTGCTTTATTTAAATTAGCCTGTACCTCTTCAAATTTAGCTTGTCCTTGCGCGGTCGCATCAGACAACTTGGCCTGCCAATTTTGCACTTCCGCACTAAGCTGAGCGGCCCGAGCCCTTAAATCTTCTTGTTTCCAATCTTCTAAATCACGCTCCAAGGCGCTGGTTACAAAGTCCGGAACATATTTGGCGGTATCAGGGTTGTCATCCAAAAAACCAAGAATCGTACTACGATATAAAAACACCACCACCAAGGCGCAAACAGCCAAAATTACTTTCGGGAGGAAGCCCACTCCTCGCTTTCGACTACGATAACGATCGTAATAGCGTCGCATTAGTTTTCAAATAATTGTTTAACGTCTAAACCTTTAAAGCCTTTTAGCTCGGATTTTAAGCCCTCAAGATGAGTTGGGCTCAATTTCACTTTTGGAATTTCAAAATCTGGCAGCGGTCGTTTCAGCTTAATTTCTGGTGGGGTAATAGCTTTAACACCCTTTGGCGGTAGCACGTTTGGCCCGCTAATTTCAGCCGATATTTGTGCGCGTGCCTCACACTCAGAGCATTCAGCTGAAAACTCCACCCGATGTCCTTTAACGCCTTGTACTTCTATACGATCTTTCACAAACGGCGCTTTACACTTTGGACAGTAAATTTGTGTTTGAATTCGAGTGATGATTTTTTGTAAATATTCAAGCTTCATAGTTCTTTCATTAAAACAAATTATAGAAAAAGCACAATTTTTTTGGAGACTGGTTCTAGGTTTACTTAGGTTTAAGTTCAGTTCGAACTCTAATGCGTAATTGCTGTGTGGAGTTCGAACTGAAAACAACCTTCTAACCTCGATAATTCGGAGCGTCTTTCAGAATCCCAACATCATGCGGATGCGATTCTCGAAGCCCCGCTCCCGTAATTTGTACCATTTGAGATTTTGCTTGAAAATCCTCAATATCACTCGCCCCACTGTATCCCATAGAGCTACGAATACCACCGCACATCTGAAAAATCTCACCTGACAATTTTCCCTTAAGAAGAATTTTGCCTTCGATCCCCTCTGGCACTAATTTATCATCTGCTACGTTTGATTGCGCGTAACGCTCTTTTCCACCTTTTTTCATGGCCGCAATTGAACCCATTCCTCGGTAGTACTTATAAGTTTGTCCTTCTGAATAAATGATTTCACCCGGACTTTCTTCCGTTCCGGCCAAAATAGACCCAACCATTACCGTACTAGCACCACCCGCTAAAGCTTTTGCTATATCTCCAGAGTATTTAATACCGCCATCGGCAATTACCGGCACGCCAAGCTCTCGGGCTCTAGCTGCCGTCTTCATAATCGCGCTTAACTGAGGGACTCCGATACCCGCAATAATACGAGTCGTACAAATTGAACCGGGCCCGATTCCGACCTTAACCGCATCCGCACCGGCTTTAACTAAGGCTTCTGCTGCTTCTGGTGTGGCAATATTGCCGCCAATCACTTCTATTTTAGGATAATTCTTTTTCACGTAAGCCACCGTATCAAGTACCCCTTGCGAATGACCATGAGCCGTATCAACAATCAATACATCCACACCGGCTTTAGCAAGTTTCTCTACTCGTTCTTCCATATTATGAGCCGGACCAACCGCCGCAGCGACTAAAAGCCTTTTTTGTGAGTCTTTTGCAGCGTTTGGATAATCTTCGTTCTTTTCAATATCTTTGCGCGTCATTAACGCATGCAATGTTCCATCTTTATTTAAAATCAAAAGCTTTGAATGTTTTGATTCCTCTAACACATCGTTAGCCTCACTTAAAGTGAGTGGCGCTTTTACCGTCAATAAATTAACCACTGCGCGCATTCGTTCGCCCACCTGTTTCTCTGCATGTTTATGTCCCAAGTAATCATTTCTAGTAAGAAGTCCTACCACTTTAGAATTCAAGGTTCCATCTTCTGTAATTGGTACGGCTTTAAAACCCTGTTCATCACGAATAGCAACCGCATCGGCAATTAAATGTGTTGGTGAAAGCACTATTGGCTCACGAATGAACCCGTTTTCATAACGCTTTACCCGTGCTACCATTGCCGCTTGCTCATCTGGCTCACAATTTTTATGAATAACGCCAATGCCGCCCTGCAAAGCCATGGCAATCGCCATTCTTTCTTCCGTCACGGTATCCATCGCCGCTGATACAATCGGAATATTTAAAGAAATATTACGAGTCAGTTTCGTTTCTAACGACACCTCCCTTGGCAGTATGTTAGAATACTGAGGTACTAGTAATACATCATCAAACGTAAGCGCTAACGGAATATCTTTCATTAAAAGGTGGGAAGTTATTTGCGCCAAAGTAAGGTAAGAATAATTATTCGTCAAGTCCAGAATTCGAGTCCGAACTTGGGCTCACTCATCCCCGGATGTAAAAGTTTTACTAAAACACGGTGCTTAACTTTTCATTTAGAGCCTCAGCCAAATCTGGTGACAAGCGAGACTTTAGACTTAATAAGAACTTTTGAGCATCATCATTGCGTGGCAACGCGTCAACTTGTTCATTTAAATAAGCGAGTTGTTCTATTTTAATCGGTGATTGCTGTACTTTACGCAACACGCTAACCACATAGTTATCCGCCAAGGTATGAAGCGCTGCGGCCTGTTCTGGTGTCGCCACAGAGGCTAAATAATGCAATAAAATATAACGATTAAAAGCCGTCACTTTCGTGTTAACCGGAGCAAAGGCTAAACTATTTTTGTTTTGCTCTAACACCGCAAACAGCTGCTCGAGTGCATGGGCCTCTGTCAGTAAATCTAATCTATCAGTTTTAAGCGCCAAAGCAGGATAGACAGCCTCAACACTAACTGCATCTAGGTTGACTCGACGACTTAAAGTCATGTTACGCTCGTTATCTAAAATCTGAACCACCGATCGAAAACTCTGCTCGGCCGATATAATTTCTTTATGTGCACGAGATCTTTTGCCAAGAGACATACTCTCAATACCGGTTAACGCTTTAGTTCTCGCAATAATAAGTGCTCCTAAAATACTTTCAATTTGTGCTTTAGATAATTCTAAATCGGTAGGAGCAACCGCGAGTTCTGTTAAAATAGTATCACTACGAAGCACCACTTGTTCCCCGGCTTGGGCGAGTGTTTGCCCGTTATTTAAATCATATATTAACACATCCAATGACCCTGGAAGCACTTTCGTTTCACCCGTTTCAGAAACCTCAACGGCCACTTCTCCTCCCAGCTCATTTTTTATCAAACCACGAATCGTTTTAATTTGAGAGGCTTGTGAAGCTGTATTATTCAGTCGCCCTTTATCTAAAAAAATACGACTTGATTTCTCC
>CAMZKS010000097.1 GCA_947311285.1 uncultured bacterium
ATCCGTTTTCATCTGAAACACAGCCCATACCTCCTGTATTTGGCCCTTCGTCACCTTCAAAGGCTCGTTTGTGGTCCTGAATAGCCGGGCAGTCTAAAACGGTTTTTCCATCGACTAAAGAAATAAGTGAAAATTCTTCACCAATTAGTTTTTCTTCTAGTACGACCCGACCAAATTTTTCAATAGATTGAAAGGCAAACTCCATCGCTTCATCAAAACCGTTAAAGTGTTCACCCGCCACAATTACGCCTTTCCCGCCTAATAATCCATCGGCCTTAACAACGATTTGTCCGTTATGCGCGTCGAAAAATGTTTGAGCGGCGTACGAGTCGTTTTGATTTAAGACTAAAAAATCAGGAGCGCCAGCTATCTCATACTTATCACAAAGATTTCGTGTAAACGCTTTTGAACTTTCAAGTTGCGCACACACTTTGTACGGCGCGAAAGAGGGGATACCGATTTCAAGTAAGGCGTCGGCGGCACCAATGCCAATCGGGTCATCTGGGCCCACAATGGCGAAGTCTGGTTTAGTTTGCGCACCAATGGCCTTAACTTGTTCTAAGTCCATATAGTCACCGACAATGACTTCGGTACATAAACCTTTAATGCCTGGGTTTAAGGCGTTTGCGAAATTGATAATTTGAGGTTGTTGCGGAGAACGAGACAAAGCTTCTATTAAAGCGTGCTCACGTCCGCCATTACCGATAACGAGTATTCGTTTAGTCATTAAAACCCATTAAAAAAACAGCGCTACTATAATTTATTATAGCGACGCTGTCAGGATATATTTTCGTTTTATTTTTGTTTAACCGCCAATAACTTTGTCATTCATTTGTAGAATCGGTAGGTAAATGGCCAAAATCATAAACACGGCACCACAGGCGATAATACTTAAAATGATGGGTTCCATCATCTGTGACATGCCGCCAATTTTACGGTTTAGTTCTTCATTGTAGTAATCGGCAGCCTTTGCCATCACTTGATCAAGCGAAGCGGTTTTTTCTCCAATCGCCATCATATTCACCAGCATGCTCGGAAAGAGTCGTTCATCATCCGATAGATTCTCGGCAATGGAGATCCCTTTTGTCAGATCATCCGCCGCGAGTAATAACTTATCTTGATAAACGGGATTTTCTGCAATATGTGAAGCAATTTTTAAACTTTCTACTACCGGCACCCCAGCCGAAATAAGAAAACCAAAAATACGAGAAACTCGTGTTAAAATCATTTTAGATAATATATCGCCAAAAATAGGGGTGTAAATAACGAGACTCGACCACTGTCTTGAACCAGTTTTGCTGTTTTTCCAGTAGAGAAAGCTTCCACCTGCACTAATAATTCCGGCAAGCAAGAAGTACCAATAACTTAGCACAAAATCACTCCCATTAATTAGTATCCGAGTTGGTAGCGGTAAGTTAGCTGCACCACCAAACAGTTCTTCCAGCTTTGGTACTACAAATACCAAAACCACAATGGTTAGTAAATTCATAAAAACAATAACGATTACCGGGTACATCATTATGGCTTTAATCTTTTTACTTAAGCCACTGATTTGTTCGTACTGAGCTACCAGTTCTTTCAAAATAGCATTTAATTTACCAGACTTTTCACCGGCTTCTACCACCGAACAAGTCGCTTCATCAAATACATCGTCATTGTACCTCATCGAACTGGCCAAGCTTTCTCCTTTTTCAATTTGTTCTCGCATATCGGTAATAACTCGTTGAAATTTTTTATTCTTGGTTTGATTAATCAAGAGGTTCAACGCGTCGATAATTGGTAAACCGGCTCCAATCATCGAAGCTAAAAGCTGAAAGAAGAGTAGTTTCTCTTCGAGCTTAATTCCGCCCATGTTTATAAGGTATTCATCAACCTGCTTAAAGATACTGAGTTCATTAGTATCTGTACCTTCTTTTGTTGATTGCCCTTTGATATCCAATACAAGTGTGTCTTTCCCTTCTTCGGGGGGCGTCGGTACCATCGCTGGAGTTGGTGTTGCTACAGCTGAAGTTGTTGCAAATGAACTTGGTGCTGGTGCCATTACCGGACTGGCGGGGGGTATTTGAGGAACCACTACGGCTGGAGCCGAAGTGGCAATGGGTGTTTCCGGCTTAGGCGTTGTTGCAAAAGGGTTTGGAATTTGCGCGGCACTACTGCCAATGGGGGTAGCCCTATTGTTAGGCGTTGGTGGAATCGGGTTAGCCGCATCACTCATTTTATCTGATTATTATACTACTCTTTAACAAGCTTGTAAACTTCTTCTAAAGACGTTATGCCTTGCATAACTTTAATTAGACCATCTTGTTCAAGGGTGATCATACCTTCAGCTTGAGCTATTTTTTGTATTTCAAGTCCAGGCATCCCTTTCATGACGGCTACTTTAATGGGGTCACTCATGGTCATGATTTCGTAAATCCCCATTCGTCCTTTGTATCCAAGTCCGCTACATTCTTCGCAACCGTCCTTACTATGGGTGAAAAATTTTGGCTGCTGAAATAAATTCATATCAAAACCTTCGTAAGGCTTGAAAAGCTCAAAAGCGGCTTTTATTTTCTCCATTGCGTTATTACTCGGCGTCGTTTTTATTTTACAAGAGGTACACAGTTTACGACTTAAACGTTGAGCGATAATTAGATTTATAGCAGAAGTTACTAAGAAATCAGGCACGTTCATATTTAAAATACGTGTGATGGTTTCTACGGCTGAATTTGTATGGATAGTAGATAACACGAGATGTCCCGTAAGCGAAGCCTCAATCGCAATATCGATAGTTTCTTTATCTCGAATTTCCCCCACCATAATAATGTCGGGATCCTGACGAAGGGCCGTTCTTAAACCAGAAGCAAAGGTATAACCAATCAGGGGTTTCATCTGACTTTGATTCAAGCCATCCATTTGATTCTCCACCGGATCTTCCAAAGTCATAATGTTCACCTCTGGAGAGTTCACATAACTCATTGCGGCGTACATGGTGGTTGTTTTCCCCGAACCCGTTGGTCCTGACGTTAACACCACTCCATTGGGTTGTTCAATCGCGGATTGAAAGAGTTTTAAATTTCGTCCCACAATTCCGAGTTGATCAAGAGAGGGGATTTTTTTTGATTTATCTAAGACCCTCATCACAATCTTTTCACCATTTACAGTTGGAAGTGTTGAGACCCGAAGATCGACTTCCTTTTCGCCAAGCCAAGTTGAGATTCGCCCATCTTGAGGGACTCGAGATTCATCAATTTTTAAATTGGCCATTAGTTTCGTCTTTGAAACTACACCAGAATGCATGTTCTGTGGATATTCTACAATGTGTCGCAGCACTCCGTCTACTCGCAGTCGAAACTCAACATTATTACGTCGTGGTTCTATATGGATATCTGAGGCTCCCAAATTAAGAGAAAGCGACATGCAGCCTTCTAAAATTCCAGGCACATCGCCCCTAATAATAGCATCTTTTAGTTTTTTTAAGGGATTTTCAACGGGCATTCTTAAACAGGTTCAGAATAAAATAAGACTTGTAGTTGTGCGTTATAAACTTCTTTGTTGCTTGATTCGTTTTGGCTTCGCTCTTCATTAAGCGATAAACTGTTAATTGTAGCTACAGGGAGTTTATTAAGTTTTAAAAACTCGATAGACGCGGTTTCTCCACCACCACTGGAAATAACTTTATTTTCAAGTTCGTTGGTGATTTCTCCTGTTTGTAAAAAAACAATAAAGGCTTCAAGCATTTCACGATCAATCAGCACGTTAATGTTTACCGAACTTTCAGCAAAAGGACTCCCATCTACGTTTTGGGGCTGACCAACACTTAAAGATTTTAACTCAAAATCGTTAGAGCGATAATTAACCCTCATTAAGATCGCGTACATTTCTAGCACCTGTGTGATTGTTGTGGTATTAATTTCAACTGGGAAGCGCTGGTCTGCGATTTTAATATAAGGCTTAGCTTTGTCTTTAAAGCTGGTGTTCAGTAGATCTCTATCATTAGTTAAGGCTTGGTTAGTTGATTCTAGTTCAGGGATTAGTGAAACCATTTCTTTGAGCTCTGCTCGTTTATCCATCCAGTCAGAGGCGTTAGGGAAAATAAGGAACGCTCCCGCAATAAGTGTTACTATAATAATAAGCACCCAAGGGATAGGACTTTTACTTATCAGCTCCTTTCGAGAGTGTTTAGAACCTGATTTTTTCTTGATGACCGAGTTTAAATTAGACATGTGTATTTATTTAAGGGCTACGTTGGTGTTTTTAACGCCAGTTTTCTTGCCACTGCAATAGATCAACTAGATATTGATCGTCTTCATCTTCTTCGTCCTTATCTTGGAACTCAAGTCTGAGCGCTACTTCAGTTGTGTCTCCACCTTCTTCTAGCTCACGTCGATTGAAGTTGGTAATAGAGGCACCTTTGAAGAAATCAAAACTGTTCATCATAATTACAAATTCAGAACTAAGGGTAAATACCCGACTGAGTAAATCGCTTGCTGATACGGTTACGTTTGCGCCCGTGGAATTGATATTAAGACCACGGATACTTATTTCGTTCGCCATAATAAGTGTACTATTACTAATACATCGACCGAGATTCTCAAACTTCTGTTTTTCCTTTAGATCTGCAGGGTTCAATTTGCTATTAGCGACGTTACAAACAGATGGTTCACTGGCACTTAAAGTTTGGTCTAGATTTTTTTGGTTAAAGAAGCGTGGTTGGTATTCTTTGTCTTCAAAATACTCAATCATATCGGCAAAACTATCTACTAAACCAAACTCTAATTTTTCAACTAGTTGTCCATTTTCATTGGTAGATTCAACTAGTTCGTTAAACCATCGTCTTTGTAAGGCTTCTACTTCCAAAATTTCAGGAACAAGTAAAGAGACTTTGTTTGCTTCAGAACTTTCATCAAAAGAGGCGCTCCGCTCTGTAATAGAAGCTATTTCTTCTTTAAGTACAGTATTTTTTTGTTCAAAAATATTTTTTTCTTGCGAGTTTTTTACATAATCAGAGCCGGTATTTTCACTGAGTCCTAAAAAACTAAAATAGGCATTGGTTGGTTCAAGATCGGCTTTTAAAAGAAGACCGGCTATAATAGCCGTGGACATCAATGTTAAAGAAAAATATTTCAATACTAATATCTGAACCGGCATTTTGTGCTTGGCACTCATAATGCGGTCATGCTCTTCTTTGGTCATCGTCATGCTAGAGATATTTCCGGCATTACTTACCGCCTCAGAAATAATGCTATCAGTAGTTTGAGTGTTCTTTTTGACACCCATAACGCCACTAGCGGCGCTAGACTTTTTCCCTTTCATAATCGATTTCAAATTGAGTCCCATGAGGCAAATATGACAAATATATCAGATTATTATAGCAGATATAGATGTCTATTACAACCATTAGAGCCTTTTAAAGTGCGTGAATTGTGTTGTTTATAAAAACTCTAAAAAAAAGACCTTCAGAGTATGAAGGTCTTTTCTTAAATCTTGGTTCTGCTTACTATTCGTATCGAACGTAAGGGAGTAAAGCCATTTGACGAGCTTTTTTAATCGCAGAAGCGAGTTGTTTTTGATTTTTTAGAGAAGTTCCCGTGTGGAAACGACTTTGAATTGATCGGTAGTACGTAATGTACTGTGCAAGTAACTTAGGATCTTTGTAATCGATGTAATCGATACCCGCTAATACAAATGGGTCGATAAATTTTTTAGGTCTTGGAGGCATGTTGTTTTAGTTGTAATAAAGTAAATAAAGGGGAGAGACTTAAATGTCGCTCGCTTCGTCAACAATGGCGTCTAGTTTTTTATCTAGTTCGTTTTTTGGAGCTTCAGTAGCTTTAGGTTCTTCAACCTTAACAGTCGTTAGTTTTTCTTTTTTAGCCGAGGTCTTCTTGTCGTCCGCTGGCTTTTTATCATCTTCTTTAGCTTTTTCTTGCGCTTCATATTCTTTTTTCATATCTGCGTACTTTCGAGGCAGAGGTGATTTTGCATCAACTTTAGTAATCATGAAACGAACCAAGTCGTTATCAAGATTAAGTTCATGACGTAAACCTTGAGCTTGCTCAGGGTCCATGTTGAATTGAGTTACATTGTAGTAACCCCATTTTTGCTTTTTGATAATGTAAGCGAACCCACGTTCGCCCCAAAAATCAGAGAAAGTAACTTTCCCGCTAAACTCCTTTTCGATTCGACCTTCAAGGTCTTTGGCGTGTTTCTCTGCCGCTTTCGCGTCGAGAGAGTTGGCGATAATAGCCATCAATTCGTACTTTTGCATGCTTTTTGGACGTTAAGAAATAAATTGTCTTGTGGCGTATCCTACAAACTAGGATAGGCAAAGCGTGAAGAAAATAGTGAGTTTAAGGCGTTTGGCAAGTAGTTTTCAATCATTAATGGTGCTCATCTTATATTTTCTTGCTTTTTTTGGAATTTAGTGTTTTCGTGAGAATAATGACTAATGAATTATTGCCAAATTTTGAAAACAATAGAAATGGAACTTTCTTAAAAAGAGTTATTACCCCGATAATTAATTGGGGATTAAGTGCTGAGGCGCAAAAGAATAAGCAGCAGTTTGAAAATTTTCCGACATCCCTTCCGGGAGCAGAGAGGGTTGAAAAATATTATGTGAAAAAATCGACACACACGTTGCTTCATGTGGCTCAAATGCATGAGGGCAATCCGGATCTTGAGGAAATCTCGGCAGAGATAAAAGACTCTGTTAGGTCTATACAGAAATCGGTTTATGAAGTTTGTAAGTTTTTGAAAGAATCGGGCTTTGCGGCTGATTTTTTTCTGGAAGGAAGTTATGATCAGTTAACAAGTGTCAAAAATTTTTACAAACGAAATGCTCATCCTAATTCGAAAGGTATATCTACGCTATGCGATGATTTAGATGATTTGAATATCAAAAAAATGATATTAGAACCCGATGATTTTAATTCAAAAAGATGGGCTTTAGTGGAAGAGCTTGAAAAGTTGATCCGAGTAGAGGGATTCTCTCCGGATTTTTACCTAGGAGGTGTACAGATTTTAGGGCATGAAGAACATGTGAATTGCTTACCAACCGAGTCCTATCCGTTGTTGCTTTCGGCCTTCCAAAAAATATTATCTGATAGTGATAGCAATGAACTTATGGCAAAAAGAGAGCTTTTTGCTTTAGTTAAAATAGAAGAACAGCTTAGAGAGAGGTTGTTACAAACTAGTTTTGCACCTTTAATTTTTGGGGGAGGGCATAATTTTACAACAGCCGTTAAGGAGTTTAATAAAGGAGTTCGATTGGATTCTGATTATAAAAGAATTCAAAAAGATGTTTCAACTTCTTTCTCAGTTATTAGAATAGAACCGAAAGGGTATGCTGATGTATCTCGGGAAATAGATAATTGATGAATTCCCATAACCAGAAGATAGATAACAACTAATTTCTTCGTTTCAAGCAAAACTCTTTGTGTTTACATTTTTTGCACACAAGGTCGGTTTCTATGTTGCCATCAAAGCTTTTCCATGCCTCATGGAAATTGACTTTTTGGCCTTTAATAGATTCTAGAAATCGAGTAAATTTACACATCTCGGTTGCCGTATGAAAATCAATTAAGGGTTCAATTTTGGCCGCAATATCGATTGAATCTTCGCAACAGCAATCTAATACTTCTCTAAAAAAGCTAGTAAACACGTATTGGTTTCTCTCAATGACTTCTAAAGATTGAGTTCCTTTTGGGGTGAGTATTAAGAATTTTTGGGAGTCTTCAGCTATTAAGTTTTTTTTAATAAGTCGTAAAACACTTTCAAAACAAGTGGAAGGGGTAACCCCTAAATGTTTTGCGACCATTATTTGTCGCACATCACCTTTTTGGTTTTGCAGGTGTTTAACCGCTTGTAAGTATTTTGTAGCGACGTGAGTTAAAGGTGTTTTTAGCATCGGAAGCTATTCTAAGGTGTGCTTACTGGAGGCGCAAATTTAGCGTGGGCATTAACAGCAACGTGCTAGGTGAAATCTTTATGGTGGGTGGGGATAATGTTTTTATTCGGTGCACCGAAATAGTGAATTCGAATTTGAAAGTGAAGTGCCCGATATGCAACAATATTTTTATGAAGGCGTTCGTACGCGTTGCGACGGCTTTGTTTTTAATCCTAAATATTTAAAAAATGATTTTAATTGTGGCCTCTAGATTTGATAAGTCGGAAGGGGCGGTAATAGAGAAATTGCTTTCTTCGGCCAAACAGGTGCTTGAAGATGGAAACCAAGCCTACCAAGTTGTTCGGGTACCGGGAGCCGTGGAGATTCCCGTTACGATCGCCCATTTTTTAAAAGAAAACATAAA
>CAMZKS010000098.1 GCA_947311285.1 uncultured bacterium
ACCGCAGTTTATTTACCCCATTCAAATATCCGGCAATAAAACGGCAATGACACGCTACCAAGTTCGAACTCAAAGCCTTAAAACAAAAAAAAATATCCGTAAAAACCCCGTTACTCGTTTAGCGGATCAAAAATTTAATGAACCCAATACCCGACTTTATGGCCCACAAGTAAAAATAAAGCTTAGTTATTTTAATAAGAACTACGCCATTTTGTCGGCTAGCGACGTAATGGAGGTTTGGTCTAAAGGTAAAAAAGTAGCCACATTTGAACGTAATGAAAACGTTCGGCTATTACCCAAAACACAAGTTGGGGCCTTTGACCTCGTCGGAGGAAATGAACGTCAAACGCTTGAAAACCCACAATTCAAAACAAACGGCATTATTAAAATTGAAAACTACGATCGAGGCCTAGGTTCTGTGGCGTACAATGAGTTTAGACAACAAATTAATGCTCACTGGAACCCTGGAAAAAGTTTCTATCTAGTAAATCAATTACCCCTTGAGCAATACTTATGGGGCCTGGCAGAACAGCCCACAACCGAACCAACTCAGAAAAAACACGCCATTCATATTTTAGCTCGAAGTTACGCGCTGGTTTATAGTGGTGAGCGTCGTAAGTTCCGAACGCAGGCCTATGATTTAGAAGATTCCCCAGAGACTTCACAAATGTACCTCGGGTACCAATGGGAGGCTTATCACCATGAACAAAAAGACTTGATTGCCGAAACCAAAGGACGTATCCTAACTTACAACGAAAAGCCTGTTATTGGCCCATATTTCACACAGAGCTCCGGCGAGAGTTCCTCTTTATGGGTTCGCCAGTATCCATGGACCGTTGGACGCAAATTGCCTTACGACGAAGGCTTAGAGCAAAAAGGCCATGGGATAGGCTTATCAGGTAATTCCGCGCGCAAGTTGGCAAATCTTGGTAAAAACTATGTAGAGATTCTAGATTACTTCTACCAGAACACCTCTGTTGGTACGGCTTACTAATAATTTAAAAACTATGCTCACGACCTTTAGACAAAGCTTTAAAACACTGGTACAAAGCCAAAATGACAACCTTCCCACCGGTTTATTAATCGATATGGTGATAAACCCAAGCACGGGTATTTTTGAGGCCTTTTGGATAAAATCTATGAGCGGCAATAAGCTGCTCATGCCAAAAGATATTATTAGTTGGAACGCCGAGCAGATCACTATTAACGACACCAGTGATTTAAGTCTACCAAAAGACTTACCAAGACTCGAGAAAATTTTTAATAAAGAATGCCCAATTTTAAAAGCCAAAGTGTATGATCGAGCGCATAAAAAAACATTAGGAAGCGTTCGCGATTTCACCTTTGATACTATTTCACCACGAATACTCGCGTTAGAAGTTGAAAAAAACTGGCTTGGTTTTGGCCGACACCGTATTCCAAAACACCGTATTATCTCTATTAAGCCTGATTGCATAACGGTTGATTCTAGCGTGCTTAAAACAGAACCTAAGCTAGAGCGTGTTAAAAAGAAAATGACAACACTAGAAGTACCAGAGTTAAAAAGTTCGAGCAGAAAAAATAGGTGATTAAAAAATCAACCTAAAGAAACTGTGCCAACACCCCCTGCATCACATTCATGGCTAAATCTAGCGTAAAGATAGCGGCAATGGGTGCCAAGTCGATCATGCCGATTTTAGCCCATCGAAAAGGCTTAATAATGGGCGCTACTAATTGCGTTAAAAAAACGAAACCTTTGTTCATCGGGCCAATAATACCAAACATAATAAGCCAGCTTGCAATCACCCAGCCAAATATGGCGTAAAAAAGCAGTGTTGAAAGAATTAACGCAAAGTTAAGCGCAAAGTAGGCCAGTTGTTGTACTATTTCATTATCCATTATCGAGGGGACTGAATTTCACTAAATTGTTCTAACATTTCTTTAAGCTCTCCAAAATACTGCCCAATAACCGGAAAATCCACTAATCCGGCTAAAATCCATACCAAAACTCCAAAAACAACCGTCATTCCTACAATTAAACCGAGTCCCTTGAACACCCCCGCTAAAAAATTATGCCACATAATTCGCCAAGGCGAACGTAAATACTTAATAAACTCATTTACCTGCAACTCTTCAAACGCTTTTCTAAGGGCTTGTGCATCAAGCTCTTTTTGTGGTAATCGTTTATCTTTTTTTGATTTCAAGAAAGACCTCAATCCTTTCTTCTCAATCCCTTTGGGTTCTTGTTTGCTCATCAAGGGTCAGCTTAAAAGTTTTAAGATAAAAGTAAAACTATCACCTAACCTCCACTACCAAGTACGGACTGGAATTTAAAGTATATTTGTAGAGTCCTGACATAAACAGTAAAATAGAAACAATTATGACTAATGCCCCTTTTGACTTTAAGCCCAAAGAAATTCCAACCGATGCCGGTTGTTATCTATATTGGGATGCTGAAGATAAATTATTGTATGTCGGTAAAGCCAAGAACTTGAGAAAAAGAGTCAGTTCTTATTTTCAAAAGACCAATCAAACCCCTAAAACTCAATTAATGGTGAGTAAGATCTCTAAAATTGAAACTCGAAGTGTAGGCTCAGAAATTGAAGCTTTAATCTTAGAAAACAACTTAATTAAGGAATACAGACCCCGATTTAATATTCTTATGCGAGATGATAAAAATTTTTTATATTTAAGGGTTACCAATGAAGACGAGCCTAAATTAGAGATGGTTCGCCGAGTCGTTAAAGACGGTAGTACCTACATTGGCCCTAAAACATCCGCGCGTGATTTCAGAGACACCATTAAATTCTGTCAAAAATTTTTTGGCGTCAAAATGGTTAAACCCGGGCAAGACTATTATATTAACCAACTAACAGGCCATAAAATCAGTCAAGATGAGTACAGACTAAATATTGAGCGTATGAAGCGCTTTTTAAAAGGAAACACCGCCGAAGTGCTTAAAGATATAAAAGAAAAAATGATGGCTTTTGCGAAGGAGCAAAAGTTTGAAGCCGCCGCTAAGCTTCGTGATACTCTTGAATCTATTGAGAAATCAACACAAAAACAAACGGTTGAGTTCTCTGACCTGATTGATCGTGATTTTGTGAATTTCTACCGTGATGGTAAAAATATTTATCTAGTCCGTATGGCTTTTCGGCAAGGGCGTTTTAGAGATTTAAATCAACTTAAATTCAGAGGCGAAGAATTCAATGAAGATACCGATGTTATTCGGCAGTTTCTAGCACAGTTTTATGAAAAAGTGACCGACTTTCCTCGTGAAATTTTAATACCGGTAGAACTATCTGATGCAGAGGCCATGGAAAGCTTTTTAAGCCAAACGTTCTTTGCTGGGAAACGAGTCGAATTAATTGTGCCGAAAATTGGTGATAAAGTAAAAGTGATGAAACTCGCACAGATTAACGCCAAGAACCAAGCGGAAAAAGCGAAAGTCGCGGCCTTGAGCCAAGCCCAAAACTTTAGTAAAGCGCTACCAGAGCTGGCCGAAGTGCTTCAACTACCTACGCCACCTGAACGAATTGAGTGTTACGATATTTCGCACCTATCAGGGACGCACACGGTGGCGTCGATGGTGGTGTTTGAAAACGGAAAACCCAAAACCAGCGAGTACCGGCGCTTCAAGATTAAAAGTTTAGAGAAAGATAAAATAGATGATTTTGCCAGCATGGAGGAAGTACTGCGACGAAGGTTTATGCGTACGCAAACTCCCACTGAGTTCGAACCAAGTTCGAACTTGGTTCGAACTGAATTAGAGAGATTAACCATGAGAGCTGTTGAATCAGAAAGTGACTGGGACGCCTATCACCAAATCAAAGAACATGAAATTTTGCGCCCTCATAATGGCCCAGATTTCAAATACAATCGTGAACATAAAGATGAGTTCAAAACCAAAAATCATCCAATGGTACTTACTTATAATGATGAAATCATTGGCAGTGTAAGACTTGATCACTCAACAAAAACTCGACTTACCTTGCGACTCCTCGGTTTTGATAAAGCGCATCAACGCAAAGGTCATGGCACCGTGGCGCTGCAACTGATCGAGCAATACGCTTTAGAAAATGGGTTTAAATCAATTGTTTTGAAGGCTCACGTTAGTGCTGAAAAATTCTATACAAAAAATAACTACAAGAAAGATTTTTGGAAAGGTGACACCAGCAGTGACTGCCTGCCAATGGGGAAAAAATTAGTAGCTCATAAAGAAAAATGGGTGTTGCCAGATTTAGTCGTGATTGATGGCGGGAAAGGCCAGCTAAGTAGTGCTTTGAAAATTTTTAAAGACTTAGACGTTGAGGGCTTTAACCCTAAAACCCAGGTGATAAGCTTAGCTAAACGTGAAGAACAAATTTTCCGGCCCGGCAAAAGTGTGCCGATTGAACTGAGCTTTGATAGTCCCGCCTTAAAATTATTACAGCGTCTGCGAGATGAAGCGCATCGCTTCGCCATTAGCTTTAACCGATCCTTGCGAGCCAAGTCACAAACAAAATCAATTTTAGATGATATAAGCGGCATTGGCGGTACAACAAAGAAAAAATTGATGCAGACCTTTGAAACCGTCAGTGGCATCCGTGAGGCGAGTGACGAAGCCTTGCTAGCCGTGATTAATAAAAAACAGCTAGAGAACTTACGGCGCCAGCTGTAAATTCAACTTAAATCGTCGTAATACGCTACATCGAAAGCGCCATCAGATTTTCCGCTTGGAGTTAATATGAGCGCATGTATTTCAAATTCCGGTATATAAGGCCAACGTAAAATATTAAGAAAAAAATAAGCGGCAGCATTCTGCATTTTTTTTTGTTTTTTAGGTCCCACAGATTCTAAGGCTGATACAAAATCTTCATTCGTTCGAGTTTTGACCTCGATTAATAAATAAAGGTTTTGTGATTCATCGTAAGCAATAATATCTAACTCTCCCCCACTCGAATGCACATTACGCGCCACAATAGCCTTACCTTGAAGCTTAAGATAGTAAGCGGCGTAGTCTTCGCCTGCCGTACCCAGTAATTTTGCTTTATCCATAAAAATAAAGTAACACGAAAAAAGATACAAAAAAGTGCCGTTGTTCACGGTAACTTCATACAAATATAAATTTAAGCAGCACCAAAATGCCGTGTTCCGTTATACTCCTTTTCCCTTGTTTTATAGGTGGGTTCCCATACATAAGCTCCACAGAGCACACGTTCCGAGATCCCGTAAGGAAATGATTGGTAGAAGAAGATATTAACAGAATGCACGAGCACTCCAGTTGATCTAAAATTTAGTTCAATAATGTTTAGAAGTCAAAAGAAAAAATCCCAATCAAAAGCTGATTTGGGATTGCGTGGTGGAAGAAGGTGTGGTGGTTACTTCTTATTCAAATTATACGGGAAATACCGCAAACAGCATAAAATAAAGGTCTTTAATGGAGAATCACGTAGAATAGATTTTGGCGTATTCGAAGACGCGACAGCAAAGGATTTCGTAGAGTTTTAGTAAAAGAGTAGAGGTGGAGTTGAACTATGCTTCAATAATTTCTCTAAAACGTTCTTCCCCATTTTTTACAAAGAAGGAAACAATTCGTCGAATATCATTGCGATTCTCGGGGGTTTTCCATAAAAATTTTAAAGTTGCAAAAATTTCTTTTTCGTAGATTCTAAAATGAGTTTGGATACTCGGGACACTCTCGGGCTTCATTAAAATTATCTTTAAAATTTCGGTAACTGTTTTTGGCGATTTTTTCGCATAAAATTCGATATTCTTTATCAATTCGTATTCCCATTCAAGTTCGCCATTTGAACGTTGCAAGGTTAGAAGCAAATTATCCAACATTTTTTCTACATCGAATGCTGTTTGGCTAACCCAATAACAAAACTTACTTAATTCTTTCTGTGAAACATTTTCTTGTTGAAGATACCAATTCCAAAAACTTAAAAATTTATCTGATGAAAAAGCGTCCTTACATTTTTTTTCGTCATCATCGCTTCTTCCAATAGTACTTCGCCCTAACCAACCAATAAAATGAGCCTTTTTATCGGAATTTGCGTTTTGGAAAAAGTATTGAAATTCGGGACTATCAAATTCTATAAAATCAAAAGCAAAAGCAATGGCGTAGTGGTCACCAATGCTTTTATCAAGTTGATGTTCGTCCTTTCGTAGAGAATGACTTTTTAAATAATTTCGAGGAGGGTAACTTTCAGTATCGACCGACACGGAAAATTTGTAATACTCAAGCATAAATTCGAACATTTCTTTAGAAAGATTATTCATCAAATAACCTTCCCAAGCCGCCCAAAATAATCTTGGGTTTGTATCTTTTGGAAAAATCTTTCTAACGTTTTCTTCAAGCCATTTTCTATCGAAAAACAGCCACGTAAAATATTTCCCGTACAAAATTCGAATAGCGGTAGTGACTTCTTTTTTTTCGTCCAAATGGTCGTTTAAGACTTTTCTTACTTTGGGAGAAAATGAGTATCTTTTTCGGTCGGGAGAATTTAAGTATTCTCTCCATAAGAATAGAAATAAAGCCTCAATAGCCTTTCCTCTCAAAGAGTTAATGGCAATATGTAAG
>CAMZKS010000099.1 GCA_947311285.1 uncultured bacterium
ATCACACAGTAGCCGTATTAGGCGGTACTGGGCAAAATTAGTATCTTGGTACTCATCTACTAAAACCTGTGGCCAACGCTTCTGGTAGTATTTAAGTGTATTGTTCTCTTCGTCTTCCCACAGTCGCACGACCTTTATAAGTAAGTCATCAAAATCCAAAGCGTTGTGTTCAATCAGTCTTCGTTGGTGCACCGGAAATAACTCGCTGACCGCATCAGAAAATTTATTACTTCCCATACCATTGCTCTCGAAATGCTCTTGAGGTGTGCACAGTGAACTCTTAATCGCACTGAAATGATTTAAAATGGCCTTTGGTTTAAACTCCTTAATGTCATAGTGGCGCTCACGCATGATCATTTTCAATAAGTTCAAACAATCATCGCTATCAAATATAACAAAGCTGCGGGTGTAGCCTTGACCTAAATGTTCAATATCACGTCGTAAAATTCGAACCCCTATCGAATGAAAGGTCCCAATACTGGGGGCTTTCCCACGAGGGATAAGTTTTTCAACTCGAGATTGCATCTCCTTGGCGGCCTTATTGGTAAAGGTGACGGCTAAGATGTTATCGGCTGGCGTTCCGTGGGCCATTAAGTTGGCAATTCGGGCCGTCAGTACTTTTGTTTTTCCACTGCCCGCTCCCGCTAAAACTAGTAGCGGCCCGGTAAGGGTCTCTACCGCTTCAAGTTGTGGCGGGTTCAGACCTTGGAGTAAATGAGCATTATCTTGCATGGAGTCGAATTCTAGAAAAACTGAGGGCAATGGTCGAGTTTAATTTTCGTGTTTTTGTTGTGAACTTTGGAAAACATATGAAAATAGGTTGACAGGTGCAAGGTCAGTGTTAGTATCGCGCGGCTTTTTTGAAGTTTTGTGAACTATATGTCTAAGGAAGAAAATATCGAAGTTGAGGGGAAGGTAAAAGAATCCCTGCCTGGTTCAAAGTTCTTAGTTGAGCTAACGACAGAGGGCTTCCAGGGGCATAGAGTCACAGGTGAAATGTCGGGTAAAATCAGAATGCACTCCATAAAAATAGTGCCTGGTGATAAAGTTCGTTTAAGTATGACGCCTTACAACCTTGAAATTGGAAGAATTATTTACCGTTTAAGATAATATGAAAGTTGTAAATTCCCTGAAATCTTTGAAGAAAATGGCTGGTAGCCGTGTGGTTACTCGTCGAGGAGTGAAGTTTATTGTAAATAAGAAAAATCCTCGTGCTAAGGCACGACAAGGAGGTTTGGCTAAAAAGAAGAATAAAAAATATTAATCATCTATTAATTTAATGCGTATAGCAGGTGTACAGATTCCAGTTGAAAAGAGACTTATTGTTAGCCTTACTTATGTGGCCGGAGTGGGGCCGAGTCGATCTGCAATTATTTGTGAGAAAGCTAAAATTGATCCAAGTATTCGAGTTAAGAATTTAACGACGGACCAAGAAGAGTTGCTTCGAAAGACGTTGCTGGATCTTGGTTACATTCTTGAGTCGGACTTGAGACGTGAAATTCAATTGAATGTTAAGCGTTTGCAGGATATTGGGTCTTATCGGGGTTTTCGGCACCGACGTAAATTGCCAGTGCGTGGTCAGCGTACTAAAACAAACTCACGAACGAAGCGTGGGCGAAAAGTCGCTATTGCAGGTAAGAAAAAAGTTACTAAATAATCTAGTTCTCCACTTTAATTAATGGCCGTTACAAAAAAACGAATCCGAAAAACATTTGAAACTGGGAAAGTCTATATCCGAGCTTTGTATGATAACACGATTGTTACTCTAACTGATCCAGATGGAAATGTCTTGGCATGGAGTTCTCCGGGGGCTAATGGCTTCAAGGGGGCTCGTCAGTCTACTCCCTACGCTGGGCAGATTTCAGCGGAGGTGGTAGCAGAGAAAGCGCAAGCTTTTGGAATGCAATCGGTGGACGTGGTTCTTAAAGGTGTTGGGCCGGGGCGAGACCAAACGGTTCGAGGTCTGATGAATGGTGGTTTAGATGTTATGTCTATTACCGATAGAACGCGAGTGCCACATGGCGGTTGTCGAGCACGTCGACAGCGAAGAACTTAATAGGAAAAAGTTACAAACTCTACTAAAACAATTACTTATGCGATATACAGGAGCCAAAGCGCGATTATGCCGACGAGAGGGAGTGAATCTATTCGGTTCTCCTAAGTACCAGAAAATTCTAAGCAAAAGTCCGAATATTCCCGGAATGCATGGTGGAAAGCGTCAAGGTAAGATGACGGAGTATGCTAAGCAGTTGAGAGAAAAGCAAAAAGCTAAACGAATGTTTGGGTTGTCTGAAAAACAATTTCGTAATTATTTCCAAAAAGCTGATAATTCTAAAGCCGTAACGGGTGAGAAGCTACTGGAACTGCTAGAATCTCGTTTGGATAACGCGGTTTATCGTTCTGGTTTAGCAATGACACGAATGCAGGCACGGCAGTTTGTATCACACGGTCTCTTTACCCTTAATGGGCGTCGAGTTGATGTTCCCTCTATGGTTGTTAAGGTGGGAGATATTATCGCGGTTCGTGATAGTAAGAAAAGTTCTCCAGTTTTTAAATTAAATGCTGAAGAGCAAGGTGATACTTATGATGTTCCAAGTTGGATGACAACGGATAATAAAAAGCTATCTATTGAAATTACGGGTATTCCAGAACAAATCCACTTTGAAGCCCTTATTAATACGCAACCAATCGTAGAGTTCTACTCTCGATAAAAATAAAACTAAATTCTTTTTTAAACTCCCCGTCAATATGCATATTCTCCATGAAGCGATCGGTGTTCCCAAGCTAAAAATTGTGAGTGAAAGTAAAACCAAAGCGGTTCTTACTATCGCCCCTCTTCCTTCTGGTTTTGGAATGACGATCGGTAATGCACTACGACGAACTATTCTTTCTAGTTTGCCTGGTAC
>CAMZKS010000100.1 GCA_947311285.1 uncultured bacterium
ATCTATGTCGTTCGTTATAGTCTCCTCAAGCCACAAAATATTATCATTTTCATTAAGCTCTGAGACTCTTTTTTGTAAAGCTTCAGATAAGTTTAAAAGCTCACCTTGTAGAACTTGAGCATCATTATTTTCTGCATATCGAGTGAGTTGATCCAAATAACCTAGGCTCAGACACACGTCGGATAGCTGTGGTTCTTTTGCTGCTATTTTTTTTAAAAACATAAAAACATTAGGCCTTGTTTCAGCACAATCATTAAGCTTGTTGGGTGGTAAATACATTACATTATTTTAGCATATTTAGGGCGAATAATCAATTTGCGCGTAAGTGTTTAAAATTTACAATCATTTTACTATGAAATACGATCACAAATCAATTGAACCGAAGTGGCAGGCCTTTTGGGAAGACAACAAATGTTTTCGGGCTGAAGACGTGTCTGACAAAGAAAAATATTACGCCTTAGATATGTTTCCGTACCCAAGTGGGGCGGGGCTGCACGTGGGGCATCCGTTGGGATACACGGCCACTGATATTATTAGTCGTTACAAACGACATAAAGGTTTTAACGTTTTACATCCAATGGGGTGGGACGCTTTTGGTTTGCCGGCTGAAAATTACGCTATTAAAACGGGTGTGCATCCAAAAATTTCAACGGCGGAGAATGAAGCTAACTTTAAACGGCAAATTCAAGCGCTTGGGTTTAGTTACGATTGGGAGCGTAGTTTTTCAACGACGGACCCAGATTACTACAAATGGTCACAGTGGATTTTTCTACAATTATTCAAAAAAGGCTTAGCGTACGAGTCGGCTAAAGCGATGAATTGGTGTCTGCAATGTAAAATTGTGGCCGCTAATGAAGAAGTAGAGCAGGGGATGCATGAGCGTTGTGGTTCGCCGGTAGAAAAACGAAACTTGAAGCAGTGGATGTTTAAAATTACCGATTATGCCGAACGTTTATTGAACGATTTAGACGACTTACCGGAGTGGCCAGAAAAAATTAAGGCGATGCAACGTAATTGGATTGGAAAATCTGAAGGGGCGGAAGTTGATTTTGAAATTAAGGGAGAACAGGTGCGTGTTTATACCACACGGCCAGATACTTTATTTGGCGCGACGTATTTTGTGTTAAGCCCTGAGCACCCATTGGTGGATGAAATTACAACAGACGAACAAAAACAAACCGTAGCGGATTATAAAGCCGAAGTAGCGGCTAAGTCTGATTTAGAACGAACGGAGTTGAATAAAGATAAATCAGGGGTCTTTACGGGTGCGTTTGCGATTAATCCGGTGAATGGGAAAGAAATTCCGGTCTGGATTGCTGATTACGTATTAATGAGTTACGGAACGGGTGCTATTATGGCCGTGCCAGGGCATGATGAACGCGATATGGAGTTTGCTAAAAAATTTGGTTTAGAAATTTTAGAAGTGGTGGGCGATTTAGACGACCCATTTCAAAAAACAGGAGGAAAAATTATCAACTCAGATTTCCTAAACGGGTCAACTGTCGATAAAGCTATTACCGATATGGTTACGTGGTTGTCAGAAAATGGAAAAGGAGAGAAAAAAACGAACTATAAATTAAGAGATTGGATTTTCACGCGTCAGCGTTACTGGGGAGAACCGATTCCATTAGTGTTTGATGAAGATGGTAAAGTGTATGCGCTTGATGATTCGCAATTGCCTTTAGAATTACCCGAAACGCCAAATTATGAACCCTCAGCTGACGGCCAATCACCGTTAGCTAAAATAGAAACTTGGGTAAATGTAAAAGGCGATATTACGCCAAACGGAACGGTTATTGTTTCTGAAAACGGAAGCCAGAAATTTACTCGTGAAACTTCTACCATGCCAAACTGGGCGGGGAGTAGCTGGTATTGGTTACGATTTATGGATCCCACGAATGATCAAGAATTTTGTTCAAAAGAAAAATCGGATTACTGGGGCCCCGTTGACCTGTATGTTGGGGGTGCCGAACATGCTGTGCTTCATTTATTATATGGTCGATTCTGGCATAAAGTGTTGTTTGATCTGGGTTTAGTTTCTACCAAAGAACCGTTTAAAAAATTAGTAAATCAAGGCATGATTGCGGCTGAAGATGGACGTAAAATGTCTAAGTCTTTAGGGAATGTGGTTAATCCCGATGATGTTATTGCCGAATACGGCGCGGATACACTGCGTTGTTACGAAATGTTTATGGGGCCGTTTGAACAAGGTAAAGCTTGGAGCATGGGATCTGTTGGCGGTATTAGAAAATTTTTAGATCGAGTGAATCGTTACTTTTTAGAAAACGAGGTGGTGGAAGTTTGTCCGAGCGACGAACTAATGTCACTGACCCATAAAACTGTTAAAAAAGTAGGGGATGATATTGAGGCGTTTCGATTTAATACCGCGCTTTCACAAATGATGATTTGGATGAATGAGTTCTCGAAACTGGATCATATTCCTAAAATTGCTGGTGGTAGATTTATTCGTTTACTGAGCCCCTTTGCGCCACATTTAGCGGAAGAAATTTGGCAGGCTAAATTTAAACCAGATGGTGGTACTATTGGGTTTGAGCGTTGGCCTACTTATGAGGAAAAATATTTAG
>CAMZKS010000101.1 GCA_947311285.1 uncultured bacterium
CAAGAGGTTCGTCGAGTACTTAATGGTTTAGGAATTGCTATCGTTTCAACTTCTAAGGGTGTTATCACCGGATACGAAGCGAGAGCGCTTGGAGTTGGAGGAGAACTACTTTGCGAAATTAGCTAATTATTTTAACAGCGTTTAACGCTACGATATAAACCATGTCACGTATAGGAAAACAACCGGTTACAATCCCAGAAAAAGTCGAAGTAAAAATCGATGGGAACGTAGTGACTGTTACAGGTCCGAAAGGGAAACTAACACAAACTATTGAAACTGAATATGTTTCAGTTTCACAAGCAGATGGGACCATAACGGTTGAACGTGCTGATGATTCTAAAACAGCACGAGCGCGACACGGTTTGTATCGGAGTTTGATTCAAAATCTAATAGACGGTGTAACCGAAGGTTGCTCTAAGAAATTGGAAATACGAGGGGTTGGGTATCGAGTTGCGCAGAAAGGAGCAGATCTGGAATTTAACCTTGGTTTCTCTCATCCGATTACGTTTCCTTTGCCAGAGGGCGTAGAAATTACCTTTGACGAGAAGAACAACAATATTTTCACTCTTTCAAGTATTGATAAGCAGTTAGTAGGTCAAACGGCTGCTAATATTCGATCGCTTCGAAAACCGGAGCCATATAAAGGGAAAGGGATTCGTTATGCCGATGAACATATACAACTTAAAGCTGGTAAATCAGCCGCCAAATAACCATGAGTACTATTGATATTAAACGACATCAAAGACTTGCACGTGCACGACGCACGCATGCAAAAGCGCGTAACTCTGGTCGAGTTCGACTAGTGATTTACCGTTCATTAAAAGCTATCTATGCTCAAATCGTAGATGATACAGCCGGGAAAGTTCTCTGTGGAACATCCAACCTTAAAGGGAAACCTGGTATTACAGGAGCGAGAGAGGTTGGAAAAACTATCGCGGAGATGGCCCAAAAAGCCAAAGTTACAGAAGTGACGTTTGATCGAAATGGTTACCTTTACCACGGTCAAGTTAAAGCACTTGCAGAAGCAGCGCGAGAAGGTGGACTTAAATTTTAAGAAATTTTGTTTCAAAACAACTCATACAATATGACAGAAGAAAACACGACCCCAAAGACAGAAGCTACTACAACTCCCGTTGTAAAGGCCGCTCCAAAAGTTACCGCGGATGCACCAAAAGTAAGTGCAGACAAAAGAACGACTGGGAAAGATACTAATCATGCCAATCGCCGTGGTGGCGCAGGGAAAGGTCGTCGTGGTCGAAAGCCACGTGAACCAAAAGAGTTTGAAGAATCTATTATTCAAATCGATCGTGTAACACGTGTTACTAAAGGAGGACGACAACTTCGTTTCCGAGTATCAGTTGTAATCGGTGATCAAAAAGGACGTGTGGGGTACGGAATTGGTAAATCATCGGAAGTAATGAGCGGTGTACAAAAGGCCATTGCAGAAGCAAAACGAAATATTATTACTGTGCCGATCTTTGAAGATACAATTCCTCATGCGGTTAATTACAAATTTAAAGCGAGTAAAGTTTTCTTACTACCAGCTCCAGAAGGGAAAGGAGTAATTGCTGGAGGAGCGGTACGTAAAGTACTAGAACTAGCAGGAATTAAAAATGTCCTTTCTAAGATGCATTGCTCACGTAACAAACTTAATTCTGTTTACGCGACTATGGAATGTTTGAAATCACTTCAAAACAGACCACCTTATAAAGTTAAGACAGAAGAAGCTGTAGAAGAGAATAAAGCAGAAGAGGTTAAAGGTGAAAAACCAGAGGCTCCTAAAAAAGAAGCTCCAGCAAAAAAAGTAACTTCTAAAAAGAAAGACGCTTAAGCGACAACCTTTGATATAAAGTATTAAACTATGAAACTACACGAACTCACTCCCAAGAATAAAAAAGTTAACCGTAAAAGACGGGGTCAAGGTAATGCTACCGGTAACGGTACTTACGGTGGTCGAGGTATGAATGGGCAAAACGCTCGCTCTGGTGGTGGTGTTCGCCCTGGCTTTGAGGGAGGTCAAACACCTTTAGTCAAACGTATGCCTAAAATGCGTGGTTTCCGAAGTCCAAACAAAGTTTACAATCAAGTAGTTAAACTAGCCGTTCTTGAAGAAGCTTTCAAAGACGGAGATACTATCGATTTTGCAGCCTTAGTTGAAGCGGGTTTCTTGAACCGTAAAGGTATGGGAATCAAAATTCTAAATGACGGTACAGAGCTTAAAAAGAAATTTAATGTAAGAGAAGTACTTATTTCAAAAACGGCTAAAGAAGCGATTGAAAAAGCCGGTGGAAAAGTTGAAGTAGTAGTTATTGAAAAACCAGAATCAAAAAAGAAAAAATAATTATTCACATCTGAGTGGTTTTAACCCTCAGTGCTTTAAATACTAAATTCATTAAAACGTTCGAAAGAGCGTTTTTTTATGTGTCACAGGGCTTGACACAAACATATATCAATTTATAAATAACAAAAAGCAACACAAACATAAAAAGTAAAAGTTCATTAAATTCTACTTTATGCGTGTTGTTTTACTGTCTCTCAGCTTTCTAGTATTTATTTCTTTTGCTACGCAGACCTCCGCGCAAGGTGTTGAGCGCAAGAATTTTAATATTACAACCGTTAAGAAGGCCGGTTCTACTAAATACTTTGCTCGCAAGCCGTGGACAGGTTTATTTGCCGCCAAAAAATTTAGTCGAGCCGATAAGTCGGAATTACAAGATATTCAAAAGACCTTGCAAGCCTCAATACTGGATTTGCCAACGCGCCACACAGCGGCTTTAAAAAAATTAGAAGTGAGAAAGGAAAATAATGCTTCTCGTGGTTTGGCAAACTCTCGTATGATAATTCTTAATACTGAGTCTATTAACAGCAAGGAAGAGCTTCAAGCGGTGTTTACACACGAAATGGGGCACGTAGTAGACTTGGGGCTGCTTAAGTCTTATTCGGGTACAAAATCTGTTTTTTGGACCCCCGGAACACAGGTTTACGACAAGGATCCAAGTTTAAATTTTTATAAAATATCTTGGGTAGATTATAAAACAAAAAATTCATCAGCTACCCGATCCGACTTTATATCAGGGTACGCCCAATCTTCTCCGTTTGAAGACTTTGCAGAGAGTTATTTATTTTATCGCCTGCATGGAGAAAAGTTCAGACAAATCACTGAAAATTCGACCGCATTATTAGCTAAGTATAACTTCATTAAAACAAAAGTTTTTAACCAGAAAGAGTTTCAGGTGCAGAAGGTGAATAAAGGCTTCTTGCATAACTTAATTTGGGACGCAACGTTGGTTAAGTTTTAGAAACTCAGTGGCGGTGTTCAGAATAGAGGATATGGTGTAATTTGATTTTTTGGCTAAAGTGTATTTATGGATAAACTCTACTTAAAAGCTAAGCGTTGGGCACAAATTATCGGACACCTACCAGGGGTGGCGGCTGTGTTTCTTTCTGGTAGTTTGGCACAGGGTAAGGCGAGTAATGAGTCCGATATAGATTTTTTTATTATCACGTATCCAGACGCTATTTGGACGGGTAGATTTTTCACAAACTTAGTGCTTAAAATTACATGCAATTTGGCGAAGCCGTGGAAACATGCGGCTCGTATTTGTCCGAACCATTTTATTACGACCAATAGTTTAGAGATAATAGAGCAAGACGCCTACAGCGCTCATTTATTTAGTTACAATCAACCACTTTATGATCCGTACAATCTGTGGCCAGATTTTGTGGAAGCCAATGTGTGGGTGAATGAGTTTGATGAAGAATTCCCGGTCTTGGTTAAAAGTGAAATCTTAAAAAAGAATTATATCCCAGAAACACCTATTTATAGATGGATAGAGAGCTCATTGCGCTGGCTGCAGCTTAAAAAAATATACTTAAATTCGGACTTTAAAAAGCCTGGTGCTAAAATAGTTTTAAAAAATACGGAGTTGCGTTTTCACCCGAATCCTAAAAATAAGTACTGGAAAAACAAGAAGGAGGTGGATCTTGGTAAGAAGGGCCGTCAGGCAGTGGTAAAAATTATTAATCCACAAACTTAATGTTTTGGTTTTGGGCGTTTATTTCTATGTTTGGGTATGCATTGCAAAATGTATTGATGACTCGCTATGTAAGAAAAATTGAGGTGCTTTCGGCAGGATTTTATAGAAATATTACATTTTTTGTGAGTTTCTTACCCTTATTGTACTTTGTGCCAAGTGACTCATATTCAATGGTTCATACTTTTTGGCCAGAAATAATTTTGGCCTGTTTTTTAGGGGCTGGATCACAATGGACGCGATTTTTAAGTTTAAGATACCTCCCAATTGGTACGTCTAGTGCTGTTGTTTTGGGCTTTAATGTTTTGTTCTCCGTTTTGCTGGGTTGGGTCTTTTTTTCGGAAGTGCTTAGTTTTTGGGTCTTAGTTTGTATTTTTATCACTCTGGCCGGAAGCGTAATTCTTTCTACTTTAAAAAACGATGCCCCTCATCTAGAGCCAGCCTCCGTAATAAAAGGCTTTTTATTGCTATTAGCCACCAGTGTAATGCTTACAACGGCTTTTTTCTTTGTGGCAAAGCTAAGCCGGGAACTAGACCCAATGTTGAGCGCTTATGTTTGGGAGTCAGGGATTGCTGTAGCCGCATTAGTTTTTATCACCGGCAGAAAGTTATTTGGTGGGGCGGGGTTAGAGCGGGTTTCGCTTAAAACATTTAGCAAAATATTTTGGTGTGTGTTGCCAACACTACTTGGTACCGCAGGATTTGCTCTGGCAATCACTCTTGGACCATTAGGGATCGTTTCCGCTATTTCGGCCACCGGAGTTTTTGTTATTACAGGGCTGTCAATACTTCTATATAAAGAAACTCTAACCTATAGGCACTATATAGCTATGGGAGCAACTATCGCGGGAGTGGTTGCGCTTAGGTTACTGAGCTAAAAAAGTTTCTTTATTCGTTATATAATTATCTTTACCGGGTAAGTAGTGTGTGCTAGAAAAGCAGAGTAACACCGCGTTTTCGGAGAAATCATAAAACTCGTGCCAGCAATAAGGGGACACCTCAAGGCCTTTATTTTGTGCATCTAGATTTATAATTTTTTCGCCATTTTTATCGTGAATTTCAGCTTTAATAGAACCCTGAGCCGCGATAAATAATTCGGATTCGATTTTGTGCGCGTGGCCGCCACGAGTTTGAGCATTTTTAGCCGTTACTAAATAAACGCGTTTGACATCAAAAGGGAAATTTTCATCAAGCTCAAAAGGGATCAGGCCGCCTCGAAGGTCTTCAAATAAAGGGAATGTGTGTATTTTATGTCCTTTCATGCAGTACCTATAATATAAAATTGGGTGAATAAATCTATGTGATTTATCAAATTTGACAAGCCTAGTCCTAGCCTGTAAAATGGGGAACGTAACTTATTTTTAATCTCAAAATCAATATGAAAAGTTTATTAAATGTCTTCCCTGCATTAGCAGTCGCACTCCTTATGACGGCTTGTACAGCTCCAAAACAACCTCAAATACCTCAAACGCCTGTTTCTGTAGAACGAGCACTTGAAGCAACTTTGGATAAAATGGACGACATGGTCGAGGATGAAACAGAAGTAAATACAGAACTTGATGCGGCTTTAGATACACTTGAAGACGAATTAGATAGTGCTCTTAATGGTGGGGTTGAAATTACTATTGATGAAGCGCCTATTGTTGATGCAACTCAACCTGAAGCAACACCTTCTGAAGTTGTAGCTGAAGAGGCTGTGACACCGCTAGAAACTGAAGCGGATTCAGCAAATGAAAATGCTCAAGAAGACGAACTAATTGATCAACCAATTATTATTGAATAATCTTATAAAAGATTACTTTTTAGCCAAAGCCCCTCCGCTCTGCGGAGGGCTTTTTTTATTTTAAATACTTGGCATGTGTTTTTTTAAGGTCGGCATTAGCGACATGCGTGTAAATCTGGGTAGTGACAATGCTTGCGTGTCCTAATAACTCTTGTACCGACCGAATATCTGCTCCATTTCTGAGCAGAGACGTCGCAAAGGTATGTCTCAGTTTGTGAGGAGTAACCGGCTTGGTGATGCCGGCTTTTCGGCCTCTATCACGAACCATTATTTCAATAGCGGTTCGACTGAGTCTTCGTGATTCGCCCTTTTTCAGGTGCTGATCAGAGCGTTGTTTTGCATTGATAAATAGAGGGTTAAAATCATCGGTTCGGTTTTTCATGTAGTCACTTAAAAGCCTTACACATTGGGGGGTTAGATACACGCTTCGTACTTTTTTCCCCTTTCCCAGTATAGAAAATTCACCGGTATTAATATTTAAGTTATCTCGATTCAAGGCGCACATTTCAGAAATCCGTAAACCGGTTGAAAATAGCATTTCGATAATGGCGCGATCTCTTAAGGCGATAAGAGTGGATTTAGCGGTGTTCGTGTTTCTTAAAAGTTCCAGCTCATCCATATTTAAGCCCGCAACATCACTCGGTTCTGTTTTAATCAGTTCAAGTTTTTCGGGGGATAGTATCGGGTCATCAAGTTCTCTCTTTATACAGAATTTTAAAAAACTGCGAATAGGGATCAGATAGATGTTTCGAGTTTTACTGCTCAATGGTCCCCCTTTTTTATTGGTCTTAGAAAACACAAAGTCTTGAAAATCATCAATAGAGTTTAAGTTTAAATCGCGGATATGAGTATTTTCCCCAACGGTTTCAATCAAAGAGCCTAAACTTTTTTCATAGTTTCTAAGCGTATAAGGCGAAGCATTTTTGACGTTCTTTAAATAACGTACGTACTTCTCAAGGCCCTCAGTAATTAACATCAAGTTAATTATATTGTGTTAAGTAACTAAAAGCCAGAGCGCTTGCTAGCTATGCCAACAAATCGGTTACCGCTTTTACTTCATTTTTAGAACCAATAAACACGGTCGTATTTTGATGATAATCAGTCACTATTGTGTCTAAAATATCATGCCCCGCTTGATTTTTACCGACCCCATTGGCCTCGTTAAAGAGAAAGGCAAAAGGCGCACCTTCAAATAACAACCGTAGTTTTCCCTCTGGTTGGGATTTGTCTTTAGGGTAAGTAAAAATGCCGTGCCCTTTGCTTAAAATATGGTGTAAATCCGGCACCATTCCGCCAGAATAACGAAGTTTGCTTTGTTTGGTAAGCCAACGCTGCATAACCGTGGCATACTTAGGGTTCTCACGGCAGACTTTTAAATTACCAGGGGCAAAGTAAGTCGTATCGTCTTTAATCGTAATATCGGCTCTAGTGAGAATAAATTCACCAACGTCGTTAAGCTCAAACTCATGACAGCCTTTGCCTTTAAGGGCGATTGTAAGCGTAATACGAGGCCCATATACCGCGTAGCAAGCGGCAACCATACCATCACCGGCTTTATTACCAACCATCTCAGGGCTTTCCCAAATACCAAAGATCGTTCCAATAGCTAAGTTGGCATCGACTAATGAACTTCCATCAAGAGGGTCGTAAGCCACAAAATAATTCCCTCGGTGGGATTTAAACGTCATTGGTTCATCTTGTTCTTCACTCGCAATAACTTTGGCTAATTGAGATTTTTCTAGCTCTTTGCTAATAATTTTGTCGGCTAAAATATCCATCGCAATTTGGCTCTCACCAGAGGCATTTTCAGTGCCCGCACCGCCAGTATTACCGGCTCGAATAGAAAAATTAATATATTTAACACTCCTCGCAATGTGATAAAGTAAACTTCTCACATCCCAGTCTGCGCCTCGTTCTCGTAAGAAATAATTGAACGACTGATTATCACTCGGCATATTATATAAAGTTTAAGTGTTTGGATTTTAGCAGAGCTACTTAAAAAGTTCTACCCGAGTCTGTAAGTTTTGTTACAATTAGTCTGATACGTTAATTTATAGAACTATGACCTACTGGCTGTTTAAATCCGAACCTAATTGCTTTAGCATTGATGACTTAGAGCGAGTGGGAACCGAGCCTTGGGATGGAATTCGAAATTACCAAGCTCGTAATATGTTGAGGGATGATGTTAAAATGGGGGACAAAGTTCTATTTTATCATTCAAGTTGTGCAGAACCAGGGGTTGTAGGCGTGTGTGAAGTCGTGAAAGAGTCTTATCCTGATTCGACGGCGTTTGACCCCACATCAGACCATCCAGACCCAAAATCAGATCCAGAAAACCCACGCTGGTTTATGGTGGATGTTAAGTTTGAGTCTAAATTCAAAAAACCACTATCACTTAAGCAGATGAAAGAGATGAGCGAGTTTAGTGGCATGCGTTTATTACAACGCGGGAATCGATTAAGTTTATTCCCAGTCGAGAAGCAGCACTTTGATTTGGTGTTGGCTTTGGGAATGTCGTCTATTGATGATCCCAAATTTCTAGCACAACAAATGTTTGGTGATTGATAATACCAATAGCTCGATACTGTTTATTAATTCGAAAATAGAATAATCCGCTAGAATTCGGTTTAAGTTTTTTAAGACTTATAGCGTTAAAATAACCACCTTCAATTAAGATCTTTTGTTTTTGATATTGTTTTATCAGGCCGCGAGCGGATAAGTAAGCACGAATAGATCTTTCTTCAATAACTTTCATTAAATATTGTCGAAATATTGAGGATCATCTGAAAGTTGAGTTCGAGCCTTTAGCGCTTTGCTAATTAGTTCTGGTGTTACTTCATCTTCGTCTAGGTTCGAAATTTTTACTTGAAGCTGCGCGAGTACGTATTCCTGTAGATTCTCCCAGGTTGAAAACCGCTCTGGTAAGCCGTTTATATTTTCATCAATCGTTATAATCATTACGATTATTATTACTTGCTAAATTTCAAATGTCTAGTTTGGAGGTTGACTTCTTCTTCTGATAGAATGGAGAATAATTCAAACAAATAAATATGAAATATTTAAATTTAAGGCCATGAAATCATTTATCTACTTTTATTTTTCGTGGGATAGAAAATTCAGAAAAACAATCACTGGCAGTTGAAGAGGCAGAACTCGCTGCTCGAGATGTAAAAGGAGATACTATGTGGGAGATGGCAGACTTAGATCAAAATATCGTTGAAACCCCGGGGGTTATTGAGCGTTGGGGAAAGGGCTATTTGAATCATCTGACTCTTGGCTATTTTTATAAGGAGTTTGGGAGTGCGGATGAAATTCGTTCGAGTTTGTTTGGAAGTAAAGATCCAAAGAAGGAAGAAGTAATTGATCCAGAGGCAAATAAGTGGGGAGGAGTTGATGTATAGATTCTCGCCTGTGCAGGAATGATAACGGATAATTGTTAAAATAAAAAAAGCCCCGCTGCGGGGCTTTTTTTATTTTAAATTTAGATCCTGAATCAAGTTCAGGATGACAGATTATAATTATTAGTCGTTCATGCTTTTATTTTTAAACACAAGTCCTCGGTAAACCCAAACCTTAATTCCAATTTGTCCGTACATAGTAGCCGCTTCAGACGTAGCATAATCAATGTCTGCTCGAAGTGTATGCAAAGGAACTGTTCCTTCAATGTAGGTTTCTTTACGAGCGATATCTACCCCGTTCAAACGCCCAGAGATAAGTACTTTAACACCCTTAACACCACTTTCTCTGGCTCTTTCAAGTGCCATTTTACAAACTCTTCGGTAAGGAAAACGTTTCTCGACTTGATCCGCAATATTTTGAGCAATTAACTCCGCGTCAGCCTCAGGCTTACGAATCTCTTGAACCGTAACAGCGAATGTTTCTCTAAACATTACTTTAAGCTTTTTTTGTAGTGCCTGAATATCTTCACCACCACGGCCAACGATCATTCCTGGTTTCGCCGCATGAATAACAACTTCAATCTTTCCTGTATTTCGAATAATTTCGATTCTAGAAACCCCCGCTTTCGCTAAAGATGTTTTTAAGTGTTTTCGAATTTCAAGATCCTGTAAGAATTTAGCTTGAAAATCTTTCTTAGAGAACCATTTAGAGTCCCAAGTTCGGGTAATACCTATACGAAGTGAAATCGGTGATACTTTTTTTCCCATGGATTATTTAGAGGCTAGTTCAATAGTTATATTTGAAGTGGGCTTGCTGATTGGTAACGCTCGACCTCGTGAAGAAGGTAGGTGGCGTTTATACACCGGCCCCTTATTCACAATAACGGAGGCAACCGTAAGATTTTCAGCCTTCTGGTTATCGTTGTTTTCGGCATTAGCAATCGCGGAGTGTAAAGTTTTGTAGAGAATTTGCGCCGCTTTCTTTGGCGTAAACTTCAAGATACTAAGAGCTTCAACCGCATTTTTATTGCGGATTAAACCAGCGACTACATTCGCTTTTTTAGGCGAAATTCGAATACGTCTTAAATGAGCTTTCATAATTATTTAGCAAGTTTACCACCGTGAGACCGGAATTTTCGTGTAGGCGAGAATTCCCCAAGTTTGTGACCAACCATGAATTCGGAACAGAATACTGGGATGTGATCTTTCCCGTTGTGTACACCGAAGGTGTGTCCAACGAATTCAGGAGAGATAGTACAACTCCGAGACCAGGTTTTGATAACCCCTTTTTTGCCACTTTCATTCATGGCTTGAATTTTCTTCAAGACACGAGGGTCAACGTAGGGGCCTTTTTTTGCAGATCGAGTCATGGTTCAGAGAGTAGTTATAAGTTCTTAAATTTAAAGTCGAATTAAAGACTTTGTGAGGAATTAACGTTTTTTCTTAGCTCGGTGACGAGAAACAAGAATCATTTTATCGCTCGCTTTTTTGCGCTTACGGGTTTTAACACCAAGGGCATGTGCCCCCCAAGGAGTTTTAGGGTAAGCCATTCCAATAGGCGAACCACCCTCTCCCCCTCCGTGCGGATGATCACATGGATTCATCGCTTTCCCACGCACTTGGGGACGTCGCCCCATGTGTCGCTTTCGACCGGCCTTACCGATACGAACTTGAGAGTGTTCTTCATTTGAAACAATACCAATAGTAGCAAAGTTTGTTTTTTCAACTAATCGAGTCTCCCCAGAGTTAAGTTGCACTTGTGCTTTATCTCCATCAAGAGAGATGAGCGTTGCGGATTGACCAGCAGATCGTACAGCTTGCCCCCCTTTATTTGGCGTGATTTCTAGATTATGGATTTGGTAACCAACCGGGATGTTTTGCAACTGCATTCGATTCCCGTCTACGATTTTTGCCTTGATATCAGTGATGTATGTATCACCATCTTTTGCATTTTTATGCGCTAGGATGTAACGCTTGTCTCCATCAGCGAAAACTACTAAAGCAATATGACATGTTCGCTTTGGATCGTATTCAATTGCCGTGATTTTACCCGGAATGCCGAGTTTGTCCGTACCGTTGAAGTCTATCATTCGGTAGCGAGAACGAGTACCTCCTCCACGGTGACGAATAGAAATAGTACCATTATTACGACCGGCAAATCTTTTTGAGTTCTTCAGAAGTCTCTTTACTGATGGTTTCTTAGCGGTCAGTTGGGCACGATCTACATAACTTGTATCTCGTTGTCCGTTGGTCGTTGGTTTTCTGGTTATTACTGCCATGGTGGGAATATTTAAGTTTTGTGGGCCAAGTGGCTCACGAATTTATTATTTAAAGTCGTTAAAGTTAAGTGTTTGTCCTGTCTTAAGGGTTACTATTGCCTTCTTAAGCGCGGGACGACGATTAATTAATCGCCCACGACCTACAACTCGAGTCTTAGCGGGTAAACGAACAATATTTACATTCGCAACATCTACCTTATAGAAAGACATAACTGCCTGAGCTATAGATTTTTTAGAAGCGCCTCCGTGCACTTGGAACGTATATTTTCCAGTTTGAGCTACCGTCTTTTCAGTAACTACGGGAGCGATGAGAACGTTTGTAGTAGGGATCATAGCTTATTTTTTAGACAAGAAAGTTGATTCAATTACTGGCAAGCTCGCATCTAAGAAACAGACTTTATCAGCAATAAGTAGTTCGTAAGGATTTAGGTAGTTAGCCCGAACAGTCTTAACTTGAGGTAGGTTGCGAATTGACTTAGCAAAAGCATCTGTACCGGCCGCTAAAACAAAAAGAATTTTTTTATCTACTGGCAATTTAGTAAGTAGTTCGACTACTTTCTTCGTGCTTGGGGTATCCATTTTTGGAAGCTCAAGTGCGAATATTTCAGAAGCCTTAGCCTTAACTGTTAAAGCAGAGAATAACGCAGCACGTCGCTCCTTTTTCGGCATCATTTTAGTGAAGTTCACTTTGTTGGTAGGTCCATGAGTAACACCTCCACCTCGCAGAAGATTTGTAGAACGAGAGCCACGTCGCGCATTCCCTGTTCCTTTTTGCTTTTGAATCTTACGAGTAGAGTAAGACACTTCGCCACGAGTTTTCGTGTGAGCAATTGGGTTACGCTTATTAGCGAGCCTCATTACCACTGCACGGTGCATTAGGTCTTCATTAATGTTTGCGTCGAACATTTCGCCGCTAACAGTTACGTCACCTTTCTTCTTGCCGTCTGCCGCGTATAAATCAATTTTCATGGTTATGCGTCTTCGCGAATAAATACTAATGTGTTGATAGCTCCTGGCACAGCCCCCTTTAGAGCGATTAAATGCTTGGCCGCGTCGATTTGAATTACTTCAACATTTCGCAAAGTTGTTTCTTTGCCTCCTAAACGACCCGGCATTTTTTTACCTTTCATTATTCGTGCTGGTTTGGCACAAGTTCCGACACTCCCTGGTTCACGGTGATGATGAGAACCATGAGTCTCTGGGCCTCGTGAGAATTTGTGTCGCTTAATTACACCAGCAAATCCCTTACCTTTTGATGTACTTGTGATTTTTACTCGTGACACACCTTCCATTGAGGCAACACCAATAGAGTCACCTTGCTTAATACCTGCGTCAGCATCTAAACGAAGTTCGTGTATGAATTTATAATTCTTGTTAGCGTTTTTTCGAACCTTGTTTCGTGCAAAATTGGCTAGTACTGCCGCATCGTAACCATCTTTGGAGACAGTCTTGATTTGTAGCACTTTAGCATCAGGTGCCTCTAAAACTGTCACAGGCGTAACTCGACCAGTTCCTGGGTCAATTATACGAGACATTCCGACTTTACGAGCGAGGATTCCTTTCATGGTATTTAAATCTTATTTCTTAGTAGTTTTTGCTGAGAGGTTGGGAATCAACATCAGACTCTAGAAACTCAAATGATTTTTGAGTGAAGGCATTACTAGATCATCTTGATCTCTACTTCAACCCCTCCCGGAAGGTGAAGATTTTGCAGTGATTCGATTGTCTTAGGTGTTGGTTCCTTGATATCAATCAAGCGTTTGTGCGTTCGCATCTCGTATTGGTCACGGGCATCTTTGTTAACAAAGAAAGCTCGATTAACCGTAAACTTCTTAATTTTAGTGGGCAGTGGTACTGGACCGGAAACCATAGATCCATTTCTTTCTGCAGTCTCAACGATAGCCTTAGCGGCTTCGTCAATAATTGTGTAATCGAACGATCGAACGATAATTCGAACCTTGGCGGCCTGAGTTACGTCTTTTTTGGTGGTTGATTTAGTAGCCATAGTGCTTTTAAAATAAGAAAAGAGCTAGCAGAATATAGATAAGACACAGTAGGTGTCAACTAGTTTTTTGAGTTTGTGGGTTAACTATGGTATAATGACTCAATTTAAAATCTAAATATGACTGAAACGCCACCGCTAACACCAGTGCCTGAAAATATTTCACCAAAAGAACTTGTAGTAGAAAAATACCCGGCCATGCAATTTGTGGTTAAATTTGCCAAATTGCTAGCAACCGTAATAGCGGTTTTGTTTTTATTATTTGCTTTAATTTCTATTGTTAATGGAATCTTTAGTGAGGGCGGAAGTTTTTTATGGGGATTGGTTAACGCCGGGTTTTATATCATGATTGGGGGCGTATTAATTGGTTTAGTGAAGGGTATGGGCGAAGCGTTTGAGGTTTTGTTGGAATTAGAGAAAAGGAAGTGACTTTTTATGTTTAGCTTTAAACAAGAAAAAGACCTCACATTGTGAGGCCTTTTTTGTAAGCAGATCCCGCAGAGCGGGATAAGTTTAACTAGCGGCTCGAAAGCTCGCCGAGTCTCGCTTACTTAAGGATTTTAGTAATAACTCCCGCACCTACGGTTCGTCCTCCTTCTCGGATCGCGAATCGAGTACCTGCGTTTAGGGCAATAGCTTTTCCAAGTAAAACCTTGAATTTAGCATTGTCACCAGGCATTACCATTTCAACTCCGTCTGGAAGAATAATTTCTCCAGTAACATCCGTAGTACGGATAAAGAATTGAGGTTTGTAACCTTTGAAGAAAGGTGTGTGACGACCTCCCTCTTCTTTTTTAAGAACATATACTTCGGCTTCTGCCTCAGTATGAGGTGTTATGGTACCCGGTTTAGCCATAACTTGACCACGTTCGATATCATCTCGTTCAATCCCTCGCAACAGAAGTCCAGCATTATCGCCAGCTTCACCACGCTCTAATTGTTTTCGTAACATTTCTACTCCGGTAACGGTTGTTTTCATCGTGTCTTTAAGTCCTACGATTTCAATTGTGTCACCAACGTTAATTGAACCTTGTTCGATTCGGCCAGTGGCAACTGTACCTCGACCCTTAATTGAGAATACATCTTCAACTGGCATTAAGAAGTCCTTATCTGTTTCTCGTTTTGGTTCAGGAATTTCAGAATCAAGCGCATTAAGAAGGTCTAACACTTTGTCACCCCATTCACCACTTGGATCTTCAAGGGCTTTAAGTGCTGAACCATGAATAATAACCGCATTGTCACCATCGTAATCTCGTTTTGATAGTTCCTCTCGGATTTCCATTTCAACAAGCTCAATCATTTCTGCGTCGTCCACCATGTCACATTTGTTCAAGAACACTACGATCTTGTCTACACCAACTTGTTTGGCTAAAAGGATATGTTCTTTGGTTTGTGGCATCGGACCATCGGTAGCGGCACAAACAAGGATGGCTCCGTCCATTTGAGCGGCACCAGTAATCATGTTTTTTACGTAATCGGCATGACCAGGACAATCCACATGTGCGTAATGTCGTGCGTCCGTTTCGTATTCTTGATGAGAAGTAGAGATAGTAATACCTCGTGCTTTTTCTTCTGGAGCGTTGTCGATTTGGTCGAAAGCTACAGACTTGTTGCCATCGAGTGATCCGTAACGGTCATGTGCTACGGCCGTAATTGCTGCTGTAAGCGTTGTTTTACCATGATCGACGTGACCAATGGTTCCCACATTTACATGGGGCTTGTTTCGTTCAAATTTTGCTGTCATCGTAAGATGTGGGTTAGAAAGTAGAAAATTTGGGGTTCAAAATTGATTTTACCTCCACGATACTAGAAACCAAGAATTTTTTGTCAAAATTTTTTATTAAGACTCTATTCTCATTTATAGATAATATTTTGAGTCTTATTAGGATCGCACTGATTACTACTACTTACTCCCACTCAATGGTCCCAGGTGGTTTACTGGTTACGTCTAAGAATACCGCGCTAATAGATTTATCCTTTAAAATTTGGGTGGAAACTTCATTAAGGAATGCCCAAGAAAGCTTCCCAACAGTGGCACTCATAGCATCAATCGAATCAATTGGTCGCAGAATAATAGATTCCTTTCCGGTGTTATTAAAACTAAGAGGGGCTAGTACCACAGGGAATTGCCAGACATCATTATAGACTCCCATTTTATGCATAGTTGTGGTTACGATGTGGTCGGCTCGTTGTAGACGCTCGACTCGCTCATTGTTAACATCAGACTGAATTACTTTAGTGCTATTCACTCTACCGATGTAGTTATGACCTAGGATTTTTACACATCGATTAATATCAGTGTAATGATTAATCAACTTGGTTGCCAAGACTTCAAGCGCGCCTAAGTCGGTTTCATCTACGGTAATTAAGCCCGGATGCTTGTAGGTTCTAAAGTCACCCTGAACGCCCACTGATTTAAGCGGTAAAATCTCAAACGGTTTTTTGTTTCGTTGTAATTTAAAAGCATTGACGTCTTGCTCAAAAATGTCTTCGGTCGTTTTTTTGGCGCATAAAATACGCACGCCTAGTCCTGGACCAGGGAAAGGATGTCGCCATACGAGCTCATGTGGGAGTCCCATTAGCTCCCCTAAGGCGCGAACTTCATCTTTATATAAATCAGCTAACGGTTCAATAACCAAGCCAGCATCAATCATTTTTTGAATTTCTGGTACTCGATTGTGATGGGTTTTAATAGTGTCGGCATTTTTGGTGCCGCCCGTTTCAATGGTGTCAGGGTAAATAGTCCCTTGAGCCAATACGGTGTTTTTGTCTAAATCGTTATGGGCAAAGAACGCTTTTTGTACATCTATAAAAGTGTTTCCAATAATTTTTCTTTTTTCTTCTGGATTATGAACGCCTTTTAGGTTGCCAATAAATCGATCGGCTTCATCCATTACCGTTAGTTTTGTACCAATAGCCTTAATAGCCTTTTCTACATATTCTCGCTCGCCTTGCCGCAGCAATCCGTTATCGACAAATAAACCTTGTACTCGCTCTGGCCCAAGAACCTTGCTTAGTAAGGCAAAGGCGACGGTGGAATCTACGCCGCCAGAGACAAAAAGAACAATATTACGATCGCCGACTTCGGCCTTAAGCTTGGCTTGGTGTTCTTCATAGAACTTCTCAATCGTCCAATCACGACTGACCACGCAAATATCTAAAAAGTTTTTCAATAACTGGTTTCCATGTTCGGAATGTGTTACTTCTGGATGAAATTGAATACCAAATAATTTCTTTTCTGGATGCCAAGCGGCGGCGTTCATACATAAAGAAGTGTCTCCGCAGCCTTTAAATCCATTGCCCATAGTTTCGACTTCATCACCGTGGCTCATCCAAAAAGGAGAGGTTGTGGGAATATTTTTAAATAACGGACACTTGTTGTCGTGTGTTAAATCTGCTCGACCAAACTCTTTGCCTTTTTCATGTCCAGGAACTACTTTCCCCCCTAGCGATTGATTCATGTATTGGTGACCGTAGCAAATACCTAGTACGGGCTTGCCCAAGTTGAATATTTTAGGATCACAATGAGCACTACCCTCGTCGTAGACACTTTGTGGGCCTCCAGAGAGAATAATTCCCTTGATGTTTTTGCTTTCAAGAAAAGCTAAATCAACTTCGTCAGGCTGGTGAATTTCAGCTAACACTTGTTCACGCCTAATTCGGCTGGCGATTAAATGTGCGTACTGGCCACCAAAGTCGAGAATAACAATCTTTTCGTACATGAATTAAGGTTAGCGATTTTTAATTTTTTTGAAAGATCGGCTTTGATGATTTAAGGATGAACCTTATAAATTAAAGAGTTTAATTAAATGTTAATCGAAAATCGTCGCCTATTTTGCACCATTGTTGTAATTTAAACTGAGCTAGATCTACGTTTTTTACGAAACTGGGTTTGGCAGTATTGCCACAAATTATTGGTGCGGTGAAAATTTCAATTTGATTTGCGAGACCGGTCTTGATTAACGCTGTATTCAGTGTGCCGCCGCATTCAGTTAAAATTGAGGCTAAGTTTTGCTGTTGGCAGTAAGAAACTAAATCTTCTAGTTTCTGAACAAAGTGTACTTTTCTGTTGGTGACAGAAAATAGCCGAGCCGTGCTAGGAATTTCTCTACTACCAATAACAATAACGTCTGGCGCAGAAACAGGGTGTAATAAGTTGTTTGCATGACGAACGTCAAATAAGGGGTTATCTTCCAATACGGTTTGGGTGCTAGTGAGGATGGCTTGATGCGTAGCTCTTAAATTATGAACTTTTTTTTGAGTGAGAGCTCCTGTGATTTTTCTGTTTCCACTTTCATACATTATTTGTGCAGGAGTAATTTTTCCGTCCAAGCTTTGCGCTATTTTTAAGGTTGAAAATGGTTCTTTTTGTGTAATCCAGGTTTTAAACCAAGGGTTTAGTAATTCGTGATGCTTAGTTTTTAGCACACTTACTTTAATGCCAGCGGCTTCAAGTTGATTAATGCCTTGTGCTGGAAAGTGAGGATCAAGTGAGCCGATAACCACCCTCTCAGGCTTAACTTTTAAAAGTAAGTCTGTGCAAGCCGGCGTTTTTTTACCAATACCTTTAACGCACGGCTCAAGCGTGATATAAATAGTGGCTGTTTTTAAATCTGAATTTGTTAGGCCTTTCAAAGCGTTGACTTCTGCATGAGCCTCACCAAAAAATTTGTGAGCACCAGTGGCAACGATCTCGTTTTCTATCATCACGACACAGCCCACTCGGGGATTGCTTTTGGTGTTATGTGGATTGATCGCTGCGGCGGATTTGGCTGCGATATCCATTAATTCTAAATCATTCATGATTAGTATTGAATACTATCAGAATCGACTTTTTTGAAATCAGCTTCGCCTTTAGCCTTTGTATAAAGCTGAATATCAACTTCACCACGAAGACTTAATGAGGGTACAAATATGTATTTAAATTTGTTTATGTTCGTCCAAGTTTCTTGATATAAAATATTTTCCGGTTGTGAAACGATTACTTGAGCGGCCTCAATTTCGGCAAAATTTGGAAGTGCAAACTCGAGTGATAGCGTCCGAAAGTTCTTATTTATTTCACTAATATGTGGAGTATCAACTTCTGAAAATGTTTCTCGGCTAACGGTAATTGGGATTGATTTTTCAGATTTTAGTCCTGCCTTGTTTTCAGCTTTAATGGTTAGTGTATGACGCCCCATTCTTTCTGGGACGACGAAGTTTATGACATACGGTTTTGTATCTTTAAAGCCAAGACTCTGGTCGTCGAGTAAGAATTCAACGGTATCAATGGCAGAGCTTGCAATTTGAGCTACTACTTGTGCGTTTGCGTTGATGGAAAAGGCTTGATTGGCTCGTGGACCAAGGAAGATTATATCCGGTGCGCCGTTATAGCTGACCCCACTACTAGAAGACGTATTGCTGATATTTGTGGTAGTTTGTCTTGCAACCGTAACTTCCACCGTTGCGACCGCCGAGCGAAAATCACGACTGGCGGCAACGGCTTTTATTTCGTGTGTAGTGCCTAGACGTGAGCTACTTGGAACGCTGAATTTGCCAACAAACGGTGCGCGCACGGCCGTGTAAATCAAGCGGTCGTCCCAAAAGTAAGAAACTTCGGTAATATCGGTATTACGACTAAAGTTGACTTCAACTTCAACGCGTCCGGGGCTAATGCTTTTGGTTGGTTTGATAATTTTAAAATTAAAATCACCGAAAGATTGAGGGGTTCCAGCACTTATTATTTGTGTCCAATCGGCTTTTGTGCCCGTAAGTTTTGCTTGGTTTTCTAGTTCGCGCCAGCGACGTTGTAGCTTAACGGGTAAATCGGCTAAGAACTCAACAGGCACTTGCCAGTTAGTATCTGTTTTTATTGTATTTTCTGGGTCTTCAGCTTTTTCGGGGTCCATAATAGCTCCCAGAGAATTCATAAAAATTGGATGATTTTTAATCCACTCTAATACAGGTTCTCTCCAATTTGCATCTTTTTTTAAAGGTTTGAGTGGTAGGTAATTAATTTTACGAACGGCAAATTGGGGCGTTTCATCCGTGGCATCCTCACCGGTGAAAATATTGATACTTTTAACTTCAACCTCCGTATCAAACTCAGTCGGTAAAGCGTAGTTTGGAAAGACCTCCGTCACTCGTAAATGCTCTGGGGTAATGTTGGTGGCTCGTTTGCCTGTTAAGCGATTGACTTCAACCGCAGTGAGAGGTGTCGGCTCCGTGTATTTCTTTTCTGGATTAGCTCCATTATGGATTAATATTTGATGGGCGTTATCCATAAAATTTTTCCAAACAGGGGCTGCTACGGTTAAGCCTGTAGCACCAGATTTCATGGGTTTTCCTCGATTATTTCCCACCCAAACTCCAGCTACTAAATGAGGGGTAAAGCCAATGGTCCAAGAGTCTCCAGGTACAGCCGTGAACTTTCGGTTTGAGTCTGATTCGCTTTCTTGGGCATTAAAGGTCGGATTAGGAATTACTCGATTTGAAGTTCCTGTTTTTGCACCACTATTAAACTCTGGAGCCAGTTCTAAAAAAGTGTTCCACGCAAATCCATCAGTGACAGGACGACTTGTTTCATCGGTTAAAATGTTTCGCACCAAGGCGGCAATCTGAGAGTCTATTCCTTTGTGTTTATTTGCTTTTGGATCGATTTTTTCTAATACCTGCCCAGACGCATTTCTGATTTCTAAAATAGAGACAGGGTCGTTAATAGTTCCATCACCCGCAAAAGCTTGGAAAGAGGCTATGTGGGCTAAGGGTTGAACCTCAGCCACTCCAACGCCAATAGCGACACCATGAGTGTCAGCGTTGCCTTCATAAGGGATGTTAAGTTGATCTGCCACCTCAAGCACCTTTTTAGCGGTGGCTAATACCGCCAGCTTAATAGACGGAATATTCAGGCTTTGATTCAGTGATGCACGTGCTGAAACTGGGCCTTGGAATTTTTCATTAAAGTTGTTTGGAGTATAGCCTGCCCCGAAGTTTGTTTTAACGTCAAACAATACGGTGGCTGGTGAATACCCGGCCATGAAGGCTGCGGCATAAACGAGGGGCTTAAAGCTGGATCCCGGTTGTCGGCGAGAAGTTAAAACGTCCACTTGTCCGTCAGTTTCTGTGTCAAACCAATCTTTCCCTCCTACGTAGGCTAAAATTTCACCGTTATCAGGGTTAATGGCAGCCATGGCTACATTTTCGGCACCATAAATATTTTCGTATCCTTCGGTTTTAATTTTGATAGTTGATTCGGCTTGAGCTTGAAGTTCTGGGTCAAGAGTTGTGTAAATTCGCAAACCACCTTGGCTTAAGAACTCTTGTCCATATTTAGCTTCTACCTGTTCACGTACATAAAATACAAAGTGTGGAGCTATAATATCTGTTACGCCACGCCTAAATTCAATATTATTAGCCTCACTCCAAGCGTGATAAAACTGATCGGCACTTATTATTTTTAAATCAAGCATTCGCTGTAGAACCAAGTCTTTTCGGCCTTTTTTATACACTTTTAATTTCCCTGCATTTTCATCTTTATCACTTAATTCCTCCGCTACAGAATCGCTGTTAGTAATTTCTGTTGGCAGAGAGCCAGGTGTCTCGGCAGCGCGAGCTTCGGCCTCAGTGCTGTAATTTTCATACTCGTAAAACCCCATTAATAGGTCTCGATTAGAACCGTAAGGACTAAATCTGGTTGGGGCTGCGGGAATGCTGGCTAAGATACTAGCTTCAGCAATAGTTAGATCTCGAGCGGATTTCCCAAAATAGGTTCGGGCTGCGGCTTCAATTCCAAAAGCATTATTGCCGTAAGGAATTTTATTTAAATAGAGTTCTAAAATTTCATCTTTACTGTAGTGCCATTCAAGTTTTACCGAGAGTAATAGTTCTTTGAATTTACGAGTATAGGATCGTTCAGAACTTAAAAATACTTGTTTCGCGAGTTGTTGAGTAATAGTGGATCCACCTCGTTTAGATCCAATTCCAAAGGCTTCGTGCAAAAACACTTTTATTAAGGCAGGAGCATCAAATCCAAAGTGGTTGTAAAACTGATCATCTTCAATGGCCATAGTAGCCTTTGGTACCCACGGTGAAATTTCTTTTAAAGAGATATAATCGCGATTTTCGTCACCATGAATAACATACAAAATATGTTCTTCTTGTTTAGCACCGGGCAGCAATGCACCTCGATCGTATATAATCGTTGATTCCGAAAATTTGAGTTCAGCGGCATCTTTTACATCTGGCAGGAAAATGGCCCCATAAACAAATAAGAAAACAGTAAAAGCAATGCCCAAGAACAAAAAACGCTTGGTCCATTTGAATTTTTTAACAAGCTTCGGTTTGTCGGTCTGCCAGAATTTGAATTTAGACCAAAGGCTTTGCCGGCGACGAAACTTATTTATACGCATGCATAGAAAGGTTTACTTGAATTTTGTGGGAATTCAACTTTGCCTAACGTGTTTATCTCTGATTTTGTGACTTTTAAGCTTCGATTGAAACCTCTTTAAATTTGTTTAAGGTAGGCCTTGATGAAAATATCACCCTCAATTCTCGATGCTAATTTTGGTGCTTTGCAATCAGATTTAGAGTCCATTAAAATGGCAGACCGTATTCACTTAGATGTGATGGACGGCCAATATGTACCGAATTTAAGCTTCGGTCCACCCGTATTAAAAAATCTAGAATACCCAGTGGAATATGAAGTGCATTTAATGGCGAACAATCCAGAACGATTTATTGATTTGTTCTGCGATATGGGTGTGATGACATTTACGTTTCATATTGAAACAGTAGATGAGGCTAAAGCTTTAGAGCTTTTTAAAGAGATTAAAAGTCGAGGTGTAAAAGCGGGGATTTGTATTGATGGTGCGACGAGTCCAGAGGCCTTAAGCAGTAAAATTTTAGCTGAGGCAGATCAAATTCTAGTGATGTCTGTTCAGGCTGGGTTTGGCGGACAACGTTTTATGACGGAATCGGTCAATAAAATTAAATCACTAAGAGCTAGGGGCTTTGCCGGCGAGATTGAAGTTGATGGCGGTGTTAATTTAGACAACGTTAAAAGCTTGGCGGATGCCGGTGCAGATATTGTGGTGGTTGGAAGCGCTTTGATGAGGCAAGCAACCGAGGTGCGAGGCGAAGTTATTAAGCTATTTCAACAAGCTTGATTCTTAAATTTCAAATACCTACCTTATTAATAAATATAAAAGACTATGACCAAAAAACTTATAATCGTATGCGGGCATCCAGAAGAAGAGAGTTTAGCCGGTGCAAATGCGAAGGCCTTAGAAAAGGCGGCAAAGGCCCAAGAAGTTGAGGTTGAGCAAATGAGAACTACTGATTTTCCGTGGATAGAGTGTGATCCGGCTAGAAACCCTGATAAGGCCCCAAAAGAATTTTGTGCCGTATCAGAAAAGCTTGCTCAAGCTGAATTTGTGGCGTTTGTCGTCCCTTTTTGGAATTTTGGAGTAACACCAACGTTATCAAATTTTCTATTAGGAATTTGTAAGCCAGGAATATTTTTCAACTTTAAATCAGGCGGTGGGCTTGAAAAATTACTTAAGACAGAAAAAGTGATTGTAGTCTGGACGAGTGGTGGCCCTGCGTGGGTGTATAAATACCTAATAGGGAACCCTTTGTATTCGCAGGTGAAAAGTTTATTTAAATTTTGTGGGGCGAAGAGAGTACAACAATTATCACTCGGAAATATTCACGGAAGTGGTTCAGACAAAGAAAAAGCGAGTATTGCACAGTTTCTGAGAAAACTTGAGAATTATAAATTTTAAAAATGTTCACCGGAATTATTGAGCAGGTGGGCACAATTAAGTCTATTGTAGAAAATAGGTTTGTTATAAGTCATAGTTATGACGAATCTTTTGAGTTGGGGGAATCTGTCGCCTTGAATGGCATGTGTGCGACGGTCGTGAACTCCACTAAAAATTCTGCAGAAGTTGATATTATCCAGGAGTCTCGAAAACTAACTACCTTTGGAACGGCGAAGATAGGAGATTTAATAAACCTAGAGCGAGCGGCTAAAATTGGACAAAGAAATTCAGGGCACAATGTGACCGGACATATTGATGAAGTGGGTAAAATCTTAAAGCTTGATTGGGTGGAAGATTTTTGGCTCGTACGAGTACAAGTAAAACCATCGCATCGGGCGTGGTTGGTGCACAAAGGCTCCGTGGCACTAGAAGGCATATCTTTAACGGTTAGTGGGGTGAGTGAATTAAGGGCTGATAAGTCGTGGTTTGAAGTTTCTATTATTCCACACACGTGGGAAAATACGACGTTTAAGTCACGAGCGATTAATGAGGGTGTGAATATCGAATTCGATGTTTTGGGGAAGTACGCGTTGAATCAAGTTGCGGCATGAGAAACAAACAAAAGACCGTCATCCTCCGCAGGGAGGATCTGATAACAGAGAAAGATAAGACTGGATTCTCGCTACCGAGAATGACAGCGTTTGTGTTTAACGTGTTATTATGGCCCGATAGAGTTTTAGCGACTTTGACGATTAAACTCATTAAAATCTATCAAGCCACGCTTTCACCAGATCACTCTGTAAATGGTATTGGTGATCCGTTAAAAGGTTGTAAATTTTACCCCAGTTGTTCGAACTATGGTGTTGAGGTGCTTAAAAAATACGGATTCGTGTTTGGTGTGCCAAAAATCATATGGCGCATTTTTCGCTGTCATCCCTGGAGTTCTGGCGGCATTGATCATCCTTAAGTAGATCTTTTGCTATTGCCCTATTTATTATTACACTCGCCAATGATGATTATATTTTCAATATTGGCTTTCTTACTGATTTTTTCGACGCTTATTATAGTGCATGAGTTTGGACACTACTACGCAGCGATTAAATCGGGTGTTAAGGTGGAAGAATTTGGTTTAGGGATGGGGAAGAAATTATTTGGTTACAAGCGAGGGGAAACAGAGTTTACGTTGAACATAATTCCTTTTGGAGGATTTGTGCGAATGCTTGGAGAAGAAGAGGATTCAAAAGACCCTAGAAGCTTCGGACAAGCGGATTTATGGAAGCGAATGGTTATTACGCTGGCGGGGGTGTTTATGAATTTTGTAATGGCTATAACGTTTTTAACAGTCTTGTTTACCGTTGGAACAGATCCGATTTTAGTATCACAAGCGGATGTTGAACGAGCTTATGATAGAGGTGAAATTGCTTTTACCGTTAATGGCGAGCGTATGACGCCCGAGGAGATTAAGGCCCTAGAGGATCCAGCCGCTCCTGTGATATTTGAATATATTAAAGAAGTTAAGGCACCTTTTCCGCTATCGATTGTGTTGGCGACAACCGAAACGGCTCGTATCTCATGGGCTGTGCTTGAGAAGGCTGCAGAAATTCCAGTTGAGTTAGTTCGAAATCTACGTGTTCCAGAAGGGTTAGCGGGGCCAATTGGGATCGCGGAAGTCACGCATAAAATTTTACCACAAGGGTTTATGGCATTGGTTAAACTAACCGCATTACTTTCAATTTCGTTGGCGGTTATGAATTTATTGCCAATTCCAGCCTTGGATGGAGGACGTTTTGTTTTTCAAATTGCAGAATTTCTTTTGAAGCCTTTTGGTGTTAAACCAAGCGAGAAATGGGAGAATTACGCGCACATGACAGGATTTGCATTACTAATGGGGTTATTATTGCTTATTACCTGGAACGACATAGAGAGGCTCTTTTTTAGTTAAATAGATTGATCGCTAGTCGTTGGTTTGAGATTAGGGCTTGACAGTAAAATCAACTTCCATAGTATCGCGCGGCTTAAATAAAGAATATTAATGGCTGAAACTTATAGCTTGGCTGCCGAAAAAAGAGAAATCACTAAAAAATCTGCTCGCGATACTCGCGCTCAGGCAAGAATTCCTGGGGTTATATACGGTCACGGTGTTGAATCTCAGCCTTTCAGTGTAGATTATTCTGATTTTTTACGTTTGATTCGTCGAGCCGGTCAATCAGCTTTAATTGATTTAGAGTTAGACGGAAAAACAATCAAAGTATTGATTCACAAATATGATCAAGATCCTGTTCAAGATACCTTTACGCACATTGATTTGATGGCGGTTAATTTGAAAGAAAAAACAATGGTACATGTGCCACTGGAATTTGTTGGTGAATCTGAAGCGGTTAAAACACTTGGTGGTGTACTTAATACATCTCATGATAGTTTGGATATTCGTTGTTTCCCAGGTGAAATCCCTCATGAAATTAAAGTTGATCTTACGGTTCTAAAAGAAATTGGTGATAGTATTACGATCGCTGATCTTAAGTTGTCAGAGGAATTTGAACTAATGAATCTTGATGCAGATGTTCAGCTTTGTTCTATTATGGGTAGAGCTGCCGCAGAAGACCTTGATGCTCCAATTGAAGTTCCTGACGCAGATCTAGATCCAGAAAAAGAGGCGGAAACTGAGGCCTAGTTAGATATTTTATTTACAGACTAAAAAGTCGCCATTGGCGGCTTTTTTTATAAGCTCTTTGTGATGAAAATTATATTTAACGGTCAGCTGAAAGACGAGTTTGATCCATCGATCCAAGTCTCCCCGCTTAGTGCCAGTAAGAAAGTGGGGCGATTGGGAGCGTGTGGGGACGGATGTTTATGGCTTGCTTAAAACGGTTCGAGTAGGTTGAAATCAGGGGGCTTTTTTGTTATAATAGTGCACAATGCTTACTCCCCGCGTTTCTATTATTATACCCTCGTTTAATGAAGGGGTGTGGTTAGAGCGAACAGTTCGAGGTTGTTTAGAAAAAACAAGCTACCCAGATTTTGAGGTGGTGGTGGTTGGTGATGCTTGCAATGATGGATCAGTGGAAGCACTAACAGCTCTTAATTTTCCGAATGTGAAAATTTTGAATCTAGAAGAAAGTGTTGGAGCCATTGTTACGCGTAATAAGGGCGCCGCAGTAGCAACGGGAGAAGTACTGGTGTTTATTGATTCGCATCAGGAACCCATGACACCAAATTGGTTAAAAATTTTAGTCGATCTGCTTGATAAGCCAAACTGCGGTGCGGCCACTATTAATATTGCCTCAATCGGGGAAGCCGATCGATTAGGTTACTTATACACTTTAAAAAACTGGAACTTAGAGCCGACCTGGGAAAAGCCCGAAGTCGTACAACCAAATCAACTGGCGCCGGCTATTCCGGGAGGCTGTTTTGCTATTCGTAAATCATTATTTAAAATAACGGGAGGGTTTAATGCGAACTTAAAAAAGTGGGGACGCGAGGATTTTGAATACAGCTTACGGCTTTGGCGAAAGGGGTATGACTTATGGTTTTCGAGTGAAGCGGTTATGGGACACGCCTTCGACCACAAGCGAGCCTTTGAGATTAGCTGGGAACAAGTGGATTTTAATACGCTTTTTACGGCGTACACATTGATGGATGAGGTTTCAATTAATAAAATCATTAAATCTATTGAGATCACTCGACCCAAAACACTGGCTCGAGCTAAAGCTGTGATGGACGCTTTTGATGTTAAGGCTTATCAAGATAAGCAATCTTTTACTCGAAATTTTACAGATTATAAAGCGCGGTTTATAAAAATTTAAGAAATTGTATATTTGTTGAGTTAAAATTAAATTTGGTGTTTTTTTGAGGGGAGGTAAACTTTCATTAATATGGATTACAATCAAAAATCGATACAGGCGAGAGAAGGGCACGGAGGAGGCTTGTTTACCGGCTTAAAAGCTTTACCAGAAAATAAAGAAGCGCTTTCGGTTTACTACAGCCCGGGCATTGCTGGGCCGTGTTTAGAGATTGCCAAGCACCCAAAACGGGCGTTTGATCTAACAATTAAAAAAAATACCGTAGCGGTTATTTCTGACGGGAGCGCTGTTTTAGGTTTAGGCAATATTGGAGCAGAGGCGGCGTTGCCGGTGATGGAAGGTAAGTGTATGTTATTAAAGCATTTCGGTGATGTCGATGGCATTCCAATTGTTTTAGATACCCAAGATACAGATGAAATTGTAGAAACTATCTTGCGCATAGCTCCAACTTTTGGCGGTATTAATCTGGAAGATATTTCGGCCCCTCGTTGTTTTGAAATTGAAGCACGTTTGAATGAGAAATTAGATATTCCGGTGTTTCATGATGATCAGCATGGGACGGCTATTTGTGCTTTGGCTGCACTTATTAACGCCTTGAAGGTGGTAGAAAAATCAAAAGAAACAATTAAAGTAGTTATTTCTGGCGCTGGTGCCGGAGGGTTGGCTATTGCCAAATTAGTACAGCAGTGGGGGATAAAAAATATTGTTATGACGGATTCTAAGGGTGTGGTACATTGTGATCGTGATAATTTAACACCCGCAAAAGAAGCTTTTTGCACGATTGAAAACAGTCAAAGTTTAGGCGAGGCATTGGTGGGCGCAGATGTCTTTATTGGGGTGTCAAAAGGGAACGTACTAACCCCCTCTATGGTGAAGACTATGGGGGTTGATCCGATTGTGTTCGCCTTGGCGAATCCTGATCCAGAAATGCACCCGTCACTTGCAGTAGAGGCCGGAGTGGCTGTAATGGCGACGGGTCGTTCTGATTACCCAAACCAAATTAACAATGTGTTAGTGTTTCCTGGATTGTTTCGAGGACTATTAGACCATAGGGTTAAAAAGGTTACCGACAGCATTAAGCTGAGTGCAGCTCAAACTTTGGCAGACTTAGTTGAAAACCCAACGAAGGATTATGTTATCCCCGACCCATTTGATCCCAAGGTTGCACCGGCTATGGCGGCGGCTGTATTGTCCTAGTTCTCAATAAATAATTTATAAGGTCATGGTTTAATGGCTTGATAATTGATCTTTTGTATTCGTACCCTAAAATCATTTTATAATAAATACATATGTCTCACTACCAAAGAAACGTTCGCTTTATTTTATTCCTAGTTCTTCCCATTTTAGGGTTTCTACTCGGCTGGAGTTTAAGTCAAAAAAATAATGATAGTTTGGGGCAAGAGTTCTCTCGCCTAGAAGAGAGCCAAGAAACAATCACTAATTTAGGTTTAAATGCGGAGACTAGTCGGCCAGCGATTTTTCGAAAAACAGATCCTAAAGCGGTTGATCTCTCTACTTTTTGGGAAGTTTGGCATTTAGCCGAAGCTAATTTTTTAAGAACAGAGAAATTTGATACGCAATCCCAAGTAAACGGGGCGATAAAAGGGCTCGTAGAATCCTTGGATGATCCTTATACCGTTTACATGACGCCGAAAGAAGCGGCTGATTTTGAAGAGTCAATGTCTGGTGAATTTGAAGGTGTAGGGGCAGAAATCGATCGTCGAAATGATCAAATCATAATTGTTAGCCCATTAAAAAACAGCCCTGCGGAGTCGGCAGGACTCAAGTCCGGAGATATTATTTTTCAAATCGATGAAGAACCAACCTTTGGTATCACGCTTGAAGAAGCGGTGACTAGGATTCGTGGACCAAAAGGAGAGCCGGTCATTTTAACGGTTATCCGTGAGAATGAACGAAAACCAATTGATATTACGATCGTTCGTGACAATATTGTGTTACCAACTATAGAGTGGAAAATCAACGAAGATGATATTGCTATCATATCTCTTTATCAATTTGGGAATAATGCCGCTCGTGATTTCAGAATCGCAGTAGAAGAGATTGTACTAAAATCACCAAAAGGGATTGTGGTTGATCTTCGAAACAATGGTGGTGGTTTGCTTGATGCCTGTATTAAAATTCTTTCAGAATTCATGAAAGATGAAGTGGTAGTACGAACGGAAGGTCGGCGTTTTGGTGATACTGGAGATTTGAAAACGGGGCGTGATGGAAGCCTTCTAGAGTTACCATTAGTGGTACTAGTGAACGAAGGCTCTGCGAGTGCATCAGAGATATTTGCCGGTGCGGTTCAAGATTTAGATCGAGGATTGGTGGTTGGTCGCAAAACTTTTGGTAAAGGGTCGGTACAAAATGTGATCCCGCTTTCAAATGGAGCAAATTTGAAAATTACGGTGTCAGAATGGTTGACGCCGAAAGGTCGCTCAATTCAAAAGCATGGGATTGATCCACACGTAGTTGTTGAATTGGATGAAGGCGCACCAGAAGGTGTAGACCAAGTACTGGAACGTGCGCTCAGTTTGATTGGTACCTCTGAAATGTATGAAATTATTGCGGACGGAGTGCCAATGCCTGATAGTGGGAAAAAGGACGCCAAAGTTTCAGGAGTGGGTGATAGCTCAAGTGAGACAGATAAGGCCTTAGACGCGTCAGAAATCAAAGAAAATGAAACTCCGTAAACCTATAACGCTTGTCCTCACCTTAATTGCCAATTTAATGGTGGTAGAATTCGTGTGGGCAAGCGAGGATTTACCAAAAAAAATCACACTAATTTTTGAAGATCGCTTACTTGCGTTGGACTTTAGGGCTCACCCAGAATTACTTCAGCAAACGCCACAGCATTTTTTAGTAGTGGGGAGTACTCGGTTACCAGTTTCATTTGGAGAGAACTTCCCCTTAAATAAGGGAATCGTTAAAATTGAAACCGAGTTTACGACAACAATTGATCCAGAAAATTTAACAACCTTTTTTAAAACTACTTCATTAGTGAGTCAGCAAGAGGCACAGCCGGTTAAATTAACCCTAAGTGGCAACATAGTTCACTTTTCTGGGCGGCCAACAACAGGCTATTATGACATAGATAAACTTAAATTAACATCCCTACTTAACACTGCGTTAGTAAACGGAGATACGTTTGTACGTGTACCGGCGGAGAAAATATTTGCGCCCGTGGACCCCTCTGACGAGTTAGTGGAGCGAGGGATAGAGTCCGTCATCGCTATTGGGAGGTCTAATTTTACAGGATCCTCAGATGCTAGAGTGCAAAATATATTAGCTTCTATACGTAAATTTAATGGTTTGATTGTACCAAAGGGGAAAACTTTTTCCTTTAATTCAACGCTGAAAAATGTACTTGAATCAGATGGCTTTGTGCCAGAGTTAGTTATTAAAGGAAATGAAACAAAGAAGGAGCTTGGTGGCGGTGTGTGCCAGGTATCAACCACTGTTTTTCGCGCGGCCTTTACGGCAGGATTGCCAATGCTTGATCGTCGAAACCACTCTTACGCGGTACCTTACTATAAGCCTTATGGCTTAGACGCTACGATCTACTTAGGAGGACAAGATTTTCGTTTTGCTAATGACACTCCGGGAGATATTACCATGCAAGCCTTTATTAGTGGCGAGAATCTCTATTTTGTATTCTATGGTCAAGATGATGGTCGGAAAGTGGCGATTGAAGGACCTTTTATTTCTAACTATAGCAAAGCACCAGAGCCGAAAATTATAGAAACGGAGGAACTCCCCCCTGGGCAAATGGTTGAAATGTCACCGGCTCATAGTGGGTTTGCCTCTAAATGGATTCGTCGAGTTTGGAAACCAGGAGAAGTATTTCAAGAAGAAGTCTTGAAGTCTTATTATCGTCCTTGGGCGGCGACTATCTGGAAAGGGGTTAAAGCCGAAGAGGTGGCTCAACGAATTTCAAGTGAAGCGCCTCGCGCAATTGGAATAGAGGTTGAAGAAGCTGCCGCAGGGCTAGAGTCTTAAGTGCATCGTAATTAATAGCAGTACAAAGTGCTGAGTTTGTCGAGGGCGCTTGTTTTACTTTTAGTCTTAATTACTTGAGAATTGTATCCGTATGAAAGCCTTCAGGCAGTTATTGTGGTTAGGGTTAGTGGTGCTTTTTGTGCCGCTTTTTCAAAGTAAGGCTCAAGTAATTGAAACCAACAACTTAACGATAGTTCCAACAAGAGCCGTAGAGCCGCTACAAGTGTTGGTGAAATCGAATGGGGATTCAGGACTTTTTACGGGAGAAGTTTTGTCACGTAGACCGTTGATAGCTAATAAGTTGGAGTTTACTTTGCTGAATAAGAATCAAGGTATTGTGTGGCAGGATAGTTTAGATTTGTCAGGTTTAGGGCAGCGCATTATGCCTTTCTACTTTGAGAAGATTGAAGCCTATCAAACTTTGTTTTTAAGTGTTCAGGCTTATGACCAATTTGGGAATACGGCTGGAAGCGGGCATAAATACATTAATTTCCCAAAGAAGGTTCCGAGCATATCGATTAATTCGAGTGAAGCTTTTTTGAATGATAAGTCAGAATTGAGTATGGATTTGTTGGTGGAGAATGGGAGAGTGCGTCAAAGTTATATACCGCAGGTAAAAATTTATAACGGGTTGAAGCACTTTGGTGATTTAATTAAAACGGTTGATCAGCCTATAGTAACTTTAGATCCTAAACAACGGCAGCAACTAAGCTTTGTTCTGCCGTTTAATCAATCTCCTGGTGTGTATGAAATCGTTGTGAATTTACTTGAGGCGACTTCTAGAAAACCAATATCGGCGTCCTATGCTCAAACTATTTATCGCTCTGGAGATTATTTTAAAATAGTAGATCTGCAAAGCTATTATACCGCAGATAATAAATCTAAGGCTCGCTTAGAGCTTACAGGGCTCTCAACAGTGGTGCTCACAGAACCTGTACAAATGAGAGTTCGCCTACAAAACAAACAAAATATTTATCTTGATAAAATTTATCGCTTATCGCTACAGCCTGGTTATTTTACAAAGTTTGTAGATCTAGATTTACCAGACTATGTAACTGAATTACGCGGGAGTGCTGTTTTTTCTTTACGGGGGAAAGAAATTCAAACCGTTGATTTTCACTCTAAACCAATGGAGAGTGTCGTGACGAAAACTCTAACAGTAGAAGTTTCACCAGAGATAGATCTATCTGATATTCCTTCACTTGTACCAATAAACAAGAAATTCACACTTACTGATAAACAAATTTTTGTAGTGGTTATTGCTTGTACCACGCTGTTACTTCTAATAATTATATTTGCGTGGGCTCGTTCACGTTGGTTGGCTTGGCTAATTATTTCAATTGGTGGTGCGAGTTCAACACTAACGACGGTATATGCTTTAACGGTCGGTCGTGATGTGTTTCCGATGGTGCAGTGGTCTAACCCTATTCCGACAGAGAGTATGGTGTTTAATCCGAGAGATGAGGATGGTTTTCAATGGATTCCAGTGAAAGGGAGAATCTTCAATTTCTTAACGCAATCAGCATTACTAAAAAAAGATGATTTTAATGAGCTCCGCTTTAACCTTGAATCTCCGAGTGGTAGTAGTTATCAATATAAAATAAGTGAATCGCTGTTGAAACCAAACACAGATATATATACAAACTCGCAATCGGGGGATTATTATTTTGTGCTTGATTTAGGTGCCCTTGAATCAACTAATCCTGTGGGGTCGGATAAACCAATGGTGTGGGAAGACGGGCAATGGCAACTACAATTAATTTTTCCGTACCAAAAAAAGAACGAAGAGCCGATCTATTTAGCGACACCGCTTGATGAATTTGGTTTTTTTACGATTGATCAGACCCCACCCTTGTGGCAGTGGCAATTGAAAAAAACAGACGGCGATATTTTAGCTGAAGCGGACTTTACCAACCAGCCGATTACGGTTTCTATTTCTTGCCAAGACAAAGAGAGTGAATGTGTAAATCCTTTACAGGAATTTAACGTTGTGGGGAATTTCTGTAGTGATGGGTTAGTGTGTAATACTGAGGCTACAAGAAAGTTTAAAGTATGTGATACAGCTGGAAATTGCACGACTTTGGATTTAGAGGTTAATGGTTATGATCCGGTACCACCGAAAATTGAAAGCCTGATTTTTGGAAATTCAGAGGCGACAACCGCAACGGAAGAAACGAAATTGAGTCTTCGTTATTCCGACCCGAGTAAAGTGAAATCAGGAACGCTTAAAACTCCGTTTGATAGTCAACTTTGTGGAGAAAAAAATCCTTTTTTCCAACTAGATAATCAATCATTTTCTTGTGTAGAACGGCAAAAAACTTGCGTCTTAGTTTCAAAACAAAGTGTTTGGCGTGGCAATTCGGTAAATGAAAAATGTATTCCATCTTGTCCAGAGGGATATCGTTTTGAACACGGAGGTTGCCAAATAATTTGTGGAGAAAGTGCGTTTAATTCAGGCCGCTTGTGTTTACCTTTTAATTTGAAAATCGATGAAAAATAAATGGATTTTGTTGTTATTGGGACTGCTAATCTTAACTCAGGTAAGTACAGCAAAAGTGCTGCCAGTGCCGCAATCTGGCATTAATTGGCAAAAATCAACTTTGAGTATTCTTCGGTTTCAGCCGAGTGATCCGAGTCACCGAGACTTCTTTAGTTGTTTTGGGACGAGCTATGAAAATCTTCCGCTTGAAATGAGCTTAGACGAGATGGGGTTTAATAGTCCGGATAGTGGTCCTTTAACTTTAAATCAGATACTTAGCTCTCAGGCCTGTTTCCAGCAGTCTGGTTGGTATGAAGTGTTGGTTAAGGTTTTTGATTATGCGGGAAATAAAAGTGATTATGAAAC
>CAMZKS010000102.1 GCA_947311285.1 uncultured bacterium
AACCTTGAAAATTCACATGGTGTTTTCATGATCATTGTCGGCATCTTCCTTCTGGTTTTTGCCCTCTTCAGTGTGTTAGTGCTGGGCTACTTAAAACGAAAGAAGATTTTGTAACGCTAAATTCGCTCTGATTTTTCAAACAAAAAGCTAGTCACTAGAAAGCTTATTGCAGGCAACGAGAACCATAACTGATAGTAATCAATTAAACTTTGCGCCAGCAAGGATTGTTCATAGATCGATATTTCTTGCGCAAACATCATCCCTTCTACAAAAGAATTTCCTGATAAATAAATCAACATCGTCGAAAGAAATAGTAAGGCTGACATTGCAGAAAACCACGCATGAATCGCAAAACGAACTATCACTTTATCATGTTTTTCAAGATGCACATTAAACCCACTTTTAACCGCAAAAATAACGACTGCTAAAATAAACAAGCCCATCCTCATCCACGACATAATTTGCATTTTTCTTCCTGCCAGCAGTGTTTCAAACCCCGGTGAGGGATCAATCACAAATTCTTGCAACACGCCAGCCACCCCATCGGCCGTTAATATCGCGATGTAGATGCACAAAATCAGCTTAATGGTATCGTTTTGTCCGAGCATAAAGCTGTAGGCAAATAACAATACAAATGCTGACAAGATGACTAAATTCCACGTTAAAGCGACTTCCATGGTTTTTAGTATAGTTAAGATTTAAAAAAAAGAAGAAGTTTTTAGTTTGAAAAAACGGAAACAGGCATTCTAAAGAAAAGATATAAAGCCTTTATTTCTAAGCCCTTTTCTGCTATAATCTCGTGATGTCATTACGTTACAAAGTTCCTCAAGACGTGCAAAGAGAAGATAAAATCTTGTTTTTCATCACTATGAAACAACTTATTATCTTAATGGTGACGGGAGGAATTTCTTACATGTTATTTGTTAGTCTTAGTGAAATCTACATCCTTTCACAGATAGCCATAGCCTTCATTATGCTGCCTTTTATTTTGGGCTGCGCTTTTTGTTTTGTTCGCATTAAAGGCCTTGGATTAACACAGTTTTTTTTACTAAACATAGAACATTTATTACTTCCGGCCAGACGCTATTGGCGAGCCAGCAGCCAGCCTCTGGTTTCTAGTACGGTTGCCTTTTCAATGAAAAATAAAGACACCGTTAAAATCATACAAAATAAAAACATCTCCGCCGAGAAGATTAAAAACTTGGCTGACTTAATTGATAGCGGCGGTAAAGCGGCTCGAGCTAACGACTAAATTCTATGACTAAAAAAGATAAAGAATCGGTTCGAACTAAAGCCAAGATGAAACTGCTTTCTACGCAGCGTTACCTTGAGATCTCTGGTGTGCACGATGATACCCTGCTTTTAAAAAATGGTGGTATCAGGGCCGTGCTAGAAGTTTCATCCGTGAATTTCAACCTTAAGTCCGAAGAGGAACAAAATGCGATTATTTATTCATACCAACGCTACTTAAATGCCCTTAATTTTCCGGTTCAGATTTTGATTAAATCACGAAAACTTGATATCGATCTCTATCTTGAAAACCTCAAAGAGAAAATGCGACACCAGCAGAACGAACTGCTGAAACGCCAAATGGCTGAATACATTGAGTACATTGCCAAGCTGGTTGAGTACGCCGATATTATGGAAAAGAAATTTTTTGTGATCGTGCCACAAAACCCACCCCGAGCCGAGAAAAAAGGCTTTTTAAAAAGTTTCTGGGAAAAAATTCATCCAGACGACAAAGTGGAAGATATTATTCGGCGACGCAAAGAATTTAAAACCCTTAAAAATGGTTTAGATGAGCGCGTAAACGTGGTTACCACGGGGCTAGAAAATTGTGGCCTAAACGTTACCAAGCTTGATACCCAAAAAACAATCGAACTGTTTTACCAGAGTTACAATCCACAACTGGCCAGAGAGGAAAAACTAGCCCAATGGATTCGTATGCGATGGAGAAAAACCCAGAAGATAATTTAGTGGAAAATTAGGATGACACATGAAAAAGGCATGAAGGGATGGCTAGCAGTCATGGAGGGAGATGAAACAACTCCAGGCTTAGCCGAGTGGACAAATAAAGTGCTATGTGACCTTGAGGGGGATTTAAAAATCCGACTAGACACAAAACACCCCATCGGGGGCTTAATTCAAGCCATTGATGAGATAGAATATTTACTCGTTACCCCTCCTAATTTTACTCGTCAAACGGCTATCAATGATAGTGTTGATCTAATGTCTTACTATGATATTTGGAATGATAATACAGCGACAATTACCTATATTTTTAAGACACTTCTACTTCAAGTAGTTGCTGAAGACGACTCATCATCTTTAAAAATTATTCAGATTTTAACAACACATCGCCCACAGGTATCCAGGCAAAGCAACACAGAGCGAAAAACAGATTTAAATCCTCATCAGCGCACTTGGCTCGAACTACTCGCCCAAGCTCCTTTTGCGTATTTTGGATCTAAGGGATTTTCAAGAGATTTCGAGAAATTTAAGAAAAGAGCCAATACCGATAATCCGAATGAATTTTTACCAACTGATTTTTTATACCATATTACAAGAAAGAATTTTACATCGTCAACATCCCCTCCTCTTTATACTAATCACTTAAAACGCCATGGCGGTTGCCCAGCATTACATTCTAAGTATAAAAATTTAGATTTAATTAATCGTTTGGGGTTAATTTATTATAAAGCCTTATGCGAATGGTATGAAGAAAAATATGGTGCCAATGCGTTGGCTGCCGTAACCGCTACCGAAATTAGAGAAGTGGTTGAGTGTCCACATCAAAAATAATATCTGCCATTCCTTACTTTTAAAACCCTCCTCCGACTCCTCCCAACGGGAGGAGAGACATAGGGAAATATTCGATCAACTTCCCTCCCGCTGGGAGGGATTGAGGGAGGGCAAAACAAAGATACTGAAGTAGATTGCCGCGCTCTTTAAAAAAGCATTTTAAACTTCGCTCGCAAAGACAAATAGCTAAAAATAATCCGTCTCGCTCTCAATCCGTCTTTTTAGACGTGGATGGTTTTCTAGCGTTAAGTCTTTTTCCAAAACTTTAGTCGCCCAATCTCGCGCTTTTTGCATGCCTTCAACATCTGTAAAATCTGCACACTTCAAATCTGGCAAACCACTTTGTTTCAGGCCATAAACCTCCCCTGAGCCACGCAATTTTAAATCTATTTCTGATAAGTAAAAACCATCATTACTCTTTTCCATGGCTTTAAGTCGTTCTTTCGATTTATCTTTTTTATCCCCCACCATCAAAAAACAATACGACTGGTAATCATTCCGGCCAATTCTGCCTCTAAATTGATGTAATTGCGCCAATCCAAATCGTTCTGAATTTTCAATCACCATCACCGTTGAATTTGGAATGTCCACCCCCACTTCAATCACTGAGGTTGAAACCAAAATATCAAACTCATGGTTTTTAAAACGCTGCATAATACCGTCTTTTTCGTTCGGTTTCATTTTGCCGTGTAAATATTCTACCCGACGGTTCGGAAACAACTGCTCATTAATGCGCACATACTCGGCTAGTACGTTCTTGGCTTCGATCGCTTCTGATTCTTCTACGAGTGGGCACACCCAAAAAATTTGTCGGCCCTTGGTTATTTGATCTTCAATAAACCGGTAACATAACGTTTCGGTTTTAGAATCCGCCACAATTCGTGTGATAATTTCTTTTCGACCCGCCGGTTTTTCCGCAATGATCGATAAGTCTTGATCGCCATAAATAGTTAAAGCCAAACTCCGTGGAATGGGAGTGGCGGTCATGGCTAATACATGTGCATGATTCTCCGCCAACAAGGCTCGTTGTTGTACGCCAAAGCGGTGTTGCTCATCAATAACCGCTAAGGCCAAATTATTAAACACGGTGTCATGCGTTAAAATGGCATGCGTCCCTATGAGGAATTTTATTTTACCGAGGCGCAAACGCTCTTTAGTGAGTTTTTTATTTTTAGCCGTGACAGATCCAGTGAGTAATGCACATTGCTCGGTACAGTCGCCTATTAATAATTCATCCTCATGCTCTAAACCTTCTGGCAAAGTTCGTTTCACAAACTCGATCAAACTAATATAATGTTGTTGGGCTAAAATCTCCGTTGGCGCCAGAATCGCTACCTGAAACCCCTGACGCACTAAGTGTAATCCCGCTAAAAAAGCTACGATTGTTTTTCCGCTGCCTACGTCGCCTTGCAACAACCGGTGCATGGATCGATCCTTCTTAAAGTCTTCAAGTACATCTAACAGCGACTTTTTCTGCTGATTAGTAAGGGTAAACGGCAATGTTGCCAGATCTTTCTTAATTTGTTCCGGATCGAAATCTACCCGGTAAGGATTTTTATGCGATTGCTCACGATTGAATTTGGCTTGTAATACCCGAACCTGTATTTCAAAAATCTCCTGAAACCCAAGTCTTCGCTTCGCTTCAAACCATTCTTCCTTATTACCAGGGAAATGAATTTTTTTGATAGCGGTTGGTAAATCCATTAGATTTTCCGCTTTAATAATTTCCGGTGGCAGCGGGTCTTTAAACTCGTTAGCCAAAGTCAGCATGCCTGATATTTTTTCACGCAGCCATTTCGCCGTAATTGGAGGCGACTCTGGATAAATAGGGCGTATTCCTCCCACATGCACGTTAGTCTCTAAATGCACCTCTGGGTTTAATATTTTCAACTTTCCGTAGTCACGTTCCACCTTGCCAATCAAAAACAGCCTACGGGGCATATTTACACTTTTAAGGCTGTAGGGAATCTGAAACCAAATTACATCAATAGACGTGCCATCATCCAGCACCATTACTCCTTTCGCAAAATACTTTCCCGATTTAGCCCGTTCTTTCTTAAATGACTGTAAAGTTCCATCTAAAGTGTTTTTATTCCCTAGTGTAATTTCAGCTGAACGGCTGGCAGGCTCTGTCGATTCCAAAGCTCGTGGAAAGAAATTCAACAAATCTTGCACCGTTACGATGCCCATCGATTCTAATTTAGAAAGGTGATGTTTCGTGGTTCGAATAACGCCAGAAAGAGGACTACTTAACATGGTTCAAATTTACTACAGTTAAGACTCAAATAAAAAAAGATTTTGCAAATACTTGGTTTTAGTCCAGAATTAGGGTATACTAGTAAGAAGTTGGCATTAAAAATGTCACTTACAAATCAATATCAAATTTATTTTTTAAAAAAAACATGAAGAAATTCCTCGCCCCCGGCCTCGCTTTACTATTCGCATCAGCGCTTTTTATTGATCCAGCAATGGCTCAACTAATTAGTCCTATCGACAATCCGGCAGAAATTGGAAATGCTACCCAGCAAGAAGCCAGTCTTCGAGCTATGGTGCTTAAGTTTGTGAATTTCTTCCTCTACTTCCTTGGATTAATCGCGACCGTATTCGTAATCTACGGTGGTTTCCTATACATCACTTCTCAGGGTGATGACGGTAACGTTGAAAAAGCTAAGAAAATTCTTACTTTCGCCGCTATCGGGATTTTGATTATTCTTATCTCATTCGCTTTGATAAATACACTACTTACCGCGGGTATTTCACAGCAAGCCCTTACATAGTAAGAAGCTCAAAACTGAATTACTTAAAAGCCGCTCCCAACAGAGCGGCTTTTTTTATGCAGACATACCCTTTGAAAAAAATTCAAGGTCGACCTTGAATTTACATTCTATCTTAAATACCACCTCTGTCCTATGGACATCTCCGCCTAAGCTAGGAGGAGAAAAACAAACTCAATGTGCACCTCCCCTCTTCTCGGAAGAGGGGAATGAGGGGTGTTCTAATTTAAAGCAGATCCCCACTGACTGGATCCCAAATCAAGTTTGGGACGGTAGGAGGAAAATAAGCCTTACTCCATTCCACTCGTCAACGCCTCAACCTCTGGTAATTTTAATTGCCCTGGCTGTGCGCCAAACTTTTGAATTACGGAAGCGGCATTAAAGCTTCCCCAAGCCATTTGCTGTGCCAAATTTTCACCATGCATGGCTGCAGCAACAAAGCCAACGGCAAATGAATCACCCGCCCCAAGCGTATCAACCACTGGCACCTCTTGTGGCAGTGATAACAAATGATCCGACTCCGTAAAGACTTGTGCCCCACGACGACCATCCGTAATAACTACATTTTTTACTCCTGCTTTTAAAAATTTATCCGCCATGGCTCTCATGTCTGCCAAATGTTTGGGTTCATACGCTGTGTAGGGCGTAACTTCTCGCCCAAATAACGCGGCCTCATAATCAGAAAACTCATGAACCGTCGCTTTCATTCCCGTAAAGGCCTCCGCCTCCTCGCAGTTAATAAACAAAAAATCAATCCTAGGGAAAACCGCATTATAATGATCAAAACCAAGCTTAAACTGTGTTCCACCAGGATTCCACGCCACCACTGTTTCTGGATGCTGAGCCTTAAATTGCGGCAAGCTTTCTAAAATATTACCGGCACATAAATGACCAAAATAAAGGGCTTTAGCTTTAGGGGCTTGAAGCAAGGTTTGATCATTAAAATTTTCACACACCGTCCGACGATGCAACACCGTACGCTCTCCTTCCCATGAATTTAAAATAATAGAGAAACTTGAACTTTGGTTCTTAGCTACCGTTAAATAATCGGTGTTAATATTATGTTTTTGCAATTCGTCATAAATAAAGCCTTGATAAGATTGATCCCCAATGATCCCAAATACGGCCGGCTTAAATCCCAGTTTTGCAAAACCAACGGCAGTGTTCGCAGCCCCTCCTCCGGCTTGCACTAAAGAATGTCTAACTTGAATTTTTTCTCCTAAAGGCACTTTTAAAAAACTTTCGGGGCCTGCCAAGGCTTTTTCAATACCGATAGGTCCTTCTTCCGATAAGGGAATAAATATATCAAGCGTGAGTGAACCAAAGCACAAGATGTCAAATTCAGAGTTTTTCATATCAGACCATTATAGCACAATCCCTCTGTCATTGCGAGGCTTACGCAACTTAGACTGTATCACGTGGCAATCTTATTTATCATTCATAAAAACCTCTTTTTACTTAAGTGACTGATACGCAAAAACAAGGGCTACAACTTCTTCAACGCCTTGCTCTTTAAGGGTTTTAGCCGCAGATTCTAAAGTAGCTCCGGTCGTAAATACATCATCCACTAACAAAACCTTACACGGAGGCTTTTCTGATGATTTCCACACAAAGGCCCCTTTAAGATTCAAAGCTCTTTTTGTCGCTGATAATTTTGCTTGTTGTTGGGTATTTTTAACTCTAATTAATGATTTACTATTTAATCTTAAGCCTGTTTTTTCAGCCAATGATTGAGCCAATAAGGTGGCCTGATTAAACCCTCTCCAATGCTGTCGCCGCCAGTGCAAAGAGAGTGGGACAAGCATAAACCCTTCAAAATCAGGCCAAGCCACATTTTGAATCAAAGCTTCACTCATCGGCTCTAACGCGGCCTTGTGGCGGTTAAACTTAAAACTCTTAATTAATTTTTTAACCTTCGCATCCTGATATTCACAAACAGCAAACGCTTGATCTATGGAACTCGAATTATTTAACAAGATCGTAATTAAATGTGATTTAACTTTATGCTCACTGCACAGCACCGCCCCTTCAGTCAAACACACTAAACACTTTGAAGGGAATAACGCTTCTTGCCACCACTTAAAAAAAAGACCTACATAGTGCATGTCTTTAATTTGTGCTTATAGCGTGGATTAAAACCAGTCGCAAACTTCATCTAAAATTTATTGTCGAACTTCAAAACTTGATTCGTTTTCGGCGCTAAATGGCGCAACTAAGCGATTAATATCACTTTTAATTCTATCGTAAGAAAGAAAACCCATAAAATCTAAACCGAAGATTCTTCCCACGATTGCAACAAACGTGAAACTTAAAATAGTTACAATCAAACCGATAATTGAGTAACGAATCGTGTTAATGGCCTGTTTTATTTTTTCATCATTTCCACCAGAAAGAATAAACGAAATACCACCAACAAAAATAAAGATAGCGGATAGTGCTGCCGCGCCGATAAAAGCATACACCACAAACATCTGCACAATATCCATCAAGCTTAAATCACCGAGCATTGACGCGTTTGGAGACAATAGCGATTGAGTATTAGGTGCAAAAGGAGCTTCTGCTGCACTAACAGGATTCGCTATTTGCGGCACTTGGTCTGCATACTGAACGTTACTTGGCACCTGAGTGCCCGTATTAATTTGAGTACTAGTATCAAATTGAAAATTATCGTCTATTGGTGGTATTACGCGGTTATCATTCATAGTTTTAAAAAATTATTCAGCGGGTTCTAAGACTTTCAAATTAATACGCTGATTATCTCGTGCACCAATAATTCGCACTAACGTTCTAAGCGCACTGATAGTTTGTCCATTTTTCCCAATAAGCTTCCCCATATCACTTTCGGCTACAGTTACCGATATAAGTACTCCCAGGTCATCTACTTTATGTTCAACCTCAATAGCCCCCTCGTGCTCACATATTTGTTCGAGCGTGTATTTAACAAAATCGGTAGCGGTTTTTATGGCTTCAGACATATAAAGCAAGTTTAACAGTTAGACCTAGTGTAAAACTAAGAGAAATAAAACGCAAAACTGAATTTTTAAATGCAAAGACCGAGCCCCTGTGGAGGGCTCGGTCTCTTAAAAATTCAAACTAAGCCGCTGGAGCTTCTTCTGCGGCTGGAACCTCCGGCGCTGGCGTTTCGGCTGACTCTTCTTTGGGCGCTTCAGTTTTTTGAGGCTTTGAAACACGTTGTGCGATAAATTTACCAGCAAGTTCACAACCATTTTTAGCCAGTAATCGTGCGGCACTTTGTGAAACTTGTGCTCCATTTTTAATATATTTTTCAACCAAATCTTTATCAAAAACAAATTCCCCTTTCCCACCATCTGTTAGTGGATTTTGGTATCCAAGCTTTTCAAGAAACTTTTTTGTACCGGTTTAGATTTTTCAGCCACTACTAAATCATAGAAAGCTTGACCTTTACGACCTCGACGAGCAAAACGGATAATTAACATGTACGTTTGGGTTTAAATAATATCGAGTTGGGGTAATAACGTATAATTCTCCCTCAATTCGTAGCCGAATATAGAGAACTGTCTTTGACTGTCAATACCTACTATTGAGAGTCACACTAAAAGTTTTGGCCTCTTTAAAACCTCAACAAGAAACGTTGATTATTACGCCTAAATTAAGCATAATTTCAGCATGTGTGGAATTTTTGCGGTTACGGGATCCTCTAATGATGCAGGGAGCCAAGTTCTAAAAGGTCTTAAAACGCTTGAATACAGGGGGTATGATTCTTGGGGCGTCGCTGTCAGAGAATCCAAAGCAAATATCGTTACGGTTACAAAAGAGGTGGGGAAAATTTCAAATGTAAATATTTCTTTTCCACAAGGAATTGAGGCCATTGGACATACCCGTTGGGCGACTCACGGAGGCGTAACGGTTGCCAATTCACACCCACATCAAGTAGGGACTGTTACCGTGGTGCATAACGGTATTTTTGAAAACTACGCCGAACATAAAAAACGATTTTTAGCCGAAGGTGCTACCTTTGAGTCAGAAACTGATACCGAAGTTATTGGCCATATAATTAATGAGTTACTCGAACAAGGCCTAACGCCTGCTGAAGCAATCCGAAAAACCTCTAACGAAATTCAAGGACGATTTTCTATCCTGGTAATGTTTGAAAATTCATCTGGCATTTACGCCGCCAGACGTGGTTCACCGCTTATTATTGGCCGAGATAAAAATCAAACTTTTATTGCCTCTGATATTCCGGCGTTTCTAGAAAAAACTAGATTAGTAAATTATCTAGATGACGATGAAATGGTCTTCATCAAAAACGGCGCTGTTCAGTTTTCTGATCTAAATACCGGAGGACCCATCAAAAAACGAGACATCGAAGTGCCCTGGAAATTAGAACAATCTGAAAAAGGCGACTACAAGCATTTTATGATTAAAGAAATTTTTGACCAAAAGGATAGTATTGCCCGAGCGATAAACCATGAAACAGATATACTAAACCAAGCCATTAAACTCTTAAAAGACTCTAATGGAACCTACTTAGTTGCCTGTGGTACCGCCCACAAGGTCTGTTTAGCCGCTGAGTATTTTTTCTCTAGTATTGCCGGCCGAAAAATAAATGTGGTAGCCGCGAGTGAAATGAAATATTTTGAAAGATTTATAAATCCACGCACTGCTGTAGTGGCAATTAGTCAGTCAGGGGAGACCGCGGATATTTTAGAAGTGTTTGAACGCGCTAAAGCACGAGGGGCGAAACTACTTTCACTTACAAACGTAGAAAGTTCTTCTGTTGCCCGAATGAGTGATGTGCACTTCCTCTTAATGCGGGTCCAGAAAAAGCTGTAGCTTCCACCAAGGCCACTACTGCGCAAATGGCCTTATTATTACTACTAACCCACGCAGATGCTGGCATTCTAAATCAAGGTCGCGAATTACTAAGCAATACATCTGCGGCTATTAATGATTTATTAAACCCTCGTTATGAAGAACATATTAGAGCTATCGCGGCAAAATATGTGGACAACCCAAACATGTTTATTGTTGGCCGAGGTGCGCTATACCCAATGGCTTTAGAGGCTGCCATAAAAATACAGGAAGTGAGTTATATTAACGCCCAAGGTTTTGCCGCCGGCGAAATAAAACATGGCCCCTTAGCGCTTATAGAAGACGGTGTGCCGTGCATGGTTTTAGGCGACGACTTAGAAACTATGTCGAACGCTATTGAGCTTAAAACTCGTGGCGCGCGCATCATTGGTGTTTCTGCTGAAAATGCAGACGTCTTTGATGACTGGATTAAAGTCCCTCACACGGGAGAATCTCAAGCTATTACGACCCTTATTCCAGTACAAATTTTTAGTTATCATTTAGCACTATTAAAAAAACTAGACCCAGATATGCCAAGAAATTTAGCTAAGAGCGTGACGGTAAAGTAGGCCAATAACTATCTAAATACCTGGATTCACCTTACTTGGAAACATGAAACAATTCAAAATTCTGGGAAGCTTTCTTTGATTTCATATTATTTAGAGTGAATATTAATATTACTTACAATGCACCTCAAAGAGCCTCGAAATATTAGCTGCCAAACCTCAAAAAAACACACACATTTAAGCCTTTTTTCTGCGCTTTTTTTATTTTTTAATTCCCTCCTTGTCGGACAAGCCTCTGCAGCTTTTACCAACATAGACTGTACAGCACCAGCCGATCTTACAGCCTTAGGTAACATTCCGCAGGTGGAGTGTGAATTTCTAGAAGATGTTTACACTGATACTGCTGGGACGGGTTGGACGACCAATAGTATTTTGGATACGCTAACGGATGTTAATACTTGGTTTGGGATTACAGCCTCAGGGGGCAATGTAACAAATTTGGTGTTACCTAATAATAATTTAACTGGAACGGTAACAAATTGGACTTTTCCGGTAAATTCAACTCAATTGATATTTAAACAAAATGCCGCACTTACCGGTGATATCTCTGCTTGGAATCTTACGCCTTTGACGGCTTTGACGCATTTTTCAGTAAATGACACAGATATATCAGGAGATCTCTCTTCTTGGGATATTTCAGGATTAGTTAATCTAGTCTATTTTGCGCTTCAGTCGGCTAATTTTTCAGGAGACATTTCTAGCTGGGACATTTCAGGTTTTACAAATTTGGTTGAATTCTACATAAATGATAACGCTTTTTCTGGAGATATATC
>CAMZKS010000103.1 GCA_947311285.1 uncultured bacterium
GCGAAAAGCAAACGCAAGTAATCATAAATTTCTGTCACCGTTCCAACGGTTGAACGAGGATTTCTGGGCGCTGTTTTTGGATCGATAGAAATCGCCGGACTTAAGCCCTCAATAGACTCAACATCTGGTTTTTCTTGTAATTGCAAAAACTGACGTGCATACGTTGATAAAGACTCAACGTATCGCCGTTGTCCCTCGGCATAAACCGTATCGAACGCTAAACTTGATTTCCCACTCCCCGAAACACCCGTTACGACCGTTAATTTTTCACGAGGAATTTCGACATCAATATTTTTTAAGTTGTGCATTTTAGCACCACGAACGATTATTTTTTTAGTCATTGATTTTTTAAGGATAACAAAAAAGAGCAGACGGATAACTCCGCTGCCCAAGTGCGAAGCCACTTTAATAACTAAATTGTCAAAAGTCAAAAGATTTGCTATAATCGCTTTCAGACTTATTTTGTATCCCTATGGAGAATTCTGCATCTGTCGTAAATATAAATTCCACTCGCGGACAGACTGAACAGGATGAAACGCTGGATCGTTGTGCTTTGCGGGCATTAGGCCTTCCAGGGGAGGCTATTACGGAATATCTAGAGGCTCTCAGACGAGATACCGCTAAAAATGTCAAAGGCGTTATCAATGGATCCACCAGATACAAATTACTAAAAGAACTTCTGACGGATCATCATATAGAGGTGGATGTAGGGGAATTTAACCAACGTCGAAGTAAGCTCGCACAACAGGATAAAGACACTCTTATGGAGCTTATTTCAACGCAAGATGATTCCCGTACATTTTGCACTCTTTGGAACTTGCTGGCACAAGATCCAGAGACATTCAAAAAGATACCAGCCTATCTAAGAAGAGAAGAGGTTGAATCTTTTACAGACACAGATCTCTCTATAACGCCTGAAATTGCACAACAAGTAATTCATAAATTCTCTCAGAAAAATCAAAATCTAACACCGCCTTTACCGTTACTTCAAAACCTTTTTTCTGAAACACCAGCAATCACAACCAATAATAGTATAGATGTCACGAAGGCCACGGATGTAATCCCCTTCCCTGAGCGCCCCTCATTATTTAGTGACAAGGACTCACCTCACCTCTCACAAGAAATAAAACTAGAAATACAGAATAAGGGTTGGAAGGCTCATACCGATGATTTTTTAAAAAGACTAGAAACAAGAATCCCAAACATTGACGAGAATATTGACCCAGCTGACATTCGATCTCTTGCCCGCGATATTAACAAAATATTAGCCGAAAACGCCCCCACATCCATTCTTCCTTATGATGTTCATCAAGAATTCATACCAGTTACTAAGCTAAAATTAGACCTCCCACTCAACGAGTTTGTAATCGCTCAACAGAATTGGGCGCCGAATATGATTAATACATTAAAAGCAAAGCTAGACTTAATCTAGTAGTTTGAGTCTTGCATTTAACTTGTATTTCAACCCGAAATCTGCTATAATAATCTGATTAATATACATTCAGATGAAATTTTTACAGCATGGGGACAGCGTAGTCAGCTTGAGATTTCTGTATCAAGAAGCACCAAGCAGGGACTTCGAAACAACTGAAAGCCTTGCTGACAATTTAACCTTTGATACCGTTAGAGAAATTCAAGACGCTTTGGGCAATTTGTTTGAAGACGGAAAAGCCCCATTTAATCTTCAGGAAGATGTTTTAGATTTAGACCAAATTCGAGCCAGTGGTAACTACCCCCAAGCCGATATGGTAGGCCAACTAGCTGCATTTAAAAACAATTTAAATGCTACTTTAAGCAAGAACGGAGAGCTCCCTGATATCTCTGATTTTATGGGAGCACTACAAGAATTTATGAGTGCCCGAGCCCTTGATTTAAGTGCGTTTAGTGATGCCGCTAACGATTTAATGAATGACGTTAAACAAGACATTGAACGTACCTATGCCGGAGCCAATGCGCGAATAGAAATGGCAGAACTAGCAGACTTAGTTACCGCAAAAGGTCTAAGTCGTGATGCAAAATTAACAGAATCTGGAAAACGCCCCCCAGACCAACCCGTTATGGCCGTCGCTTCGACTGTCGCTGAATTACCACAAGAAATCGCCCAAGTGTTAGCAAGCCTGGACAAAGATACCGCCGAACAATTTGGCGCCTCTGCCATGGCAGGTTTCAGCCCAGATCAATTTGCTTAAACTAACAAAATTGCAGCCAATCGTTTTTTAGTTTCGGCTAAATTATAGTTCTCAGCTACAAACTCGGCCGCGTGCTGAGTATAAGTTTTTATTAAGTCTGGATTATCCGCAAAGTACGCGATTTGTTCGGCTAAATGCAGGGCGTTATTTGTTTCAACCAGTTGCAAGTTAGGCGCTAAAGGCTTTAAGTCTTTATTTTTAATGAGCCAACGTTCGTAATGTTCTAAAATCTCTTTCGGCCCTGTTTGCGCAAACGCTAACACCAGCTTCCCCTTTGAAAGCGCTTCGATCACCACTCGGCCAAAGGTTTCTGGTTCAGTGGGCGTAAATACGAGCGCATCGTAATTATTAATGGTTTCTAACGGATTAGTGACTCCAGGTTTAAAACTTAAGTTTTCTAAACACTTATTTTTTGAAAACGCTTTTACTTCGACAGCGTAACTTTGCGTTGCGGCATCATTCTCAACTGGGTCCCCAATTATAGTAAAATCTAAATCAGGGTGACTCTCTTTCAGTAAATTTGCAACTTCAGCATACAATTTCTGGCCTTTTCGTCGGTCAATACGGCCCAAATTAACCAAATTTTTCAAAGTTTGTACTGGCGCTACCTTATCGGACGTAGGTACCCCATTTTCAATCAATCTCAACTTATCGTGATACTTGGTTTCAACGTGTAGGCGTAACCACGTGCGCGTTGGCATCGAGTTCGCAATTATTATATCCGCTTGTCTGCCGATAGGCTTTAAAAGTACGTCTGGCTTTAGGGTGAAATCATGCATCATCACTACCCAGCGGCCGTCCCACCCCCATACTTTTTTTAGGAGCAACGCCACTAAATGCGCTCGTGGTGTATTAGTAAAAAGCTGTGTCACTCCCTGAACTTTTAATGATTTTTTAAGTTTTTTAGCGGTTAGTACCAGTTTAAATAACGCGAAAAACTTTGATATTTTACTGCCTTTCACGGCTGGTAAAATAAAATCAACTCGTGAAACGGATTCTGGCAGCTTAGCTTGATACAAATCGCAAACACCACCATAAACCACCGGTTGCAAGCGACGTATTTCCGTTGAGCTTAGTTGTTCTAAAAAATCGAGCAAAAAATGTTCCGCCCCACCCATAAATTCACCTTGATCCAGAAATACTGTTTTTCGTTTCATAGGCTTTTATATTGCCAAAACCCAGAAGAAAAGACAATTACAATCCTTCACTCATTTCCGCTTCGAATTTACACCAATATTGTGTTCGGTAATTTTTACTTAAAAGCGCCAAATAAATAAAACCTATAAACAAGAGTGACCAGAGGTTTCCCACCCAAGCAGAAA
>CAMZKS010000104.1 GCA_947311285.1 uncultured bacterium
ATTAGGCAAGAAGTTTCATCTAATGAATGATAATTTTGAGGGCTTTAAATCCGAAATCAAAAAACTAAAAAAAAATGATGTGGTTCTGCTTGAATCTAAATTGAGTTCAAAAGTCTTAAGATTATTTAGATAGATGAAAAAACTCCTATCAAACCAAATCAACCCCCATTTCAAACTGCTAGATAGCCTACACGCTATTGGGAGTTTGTTGGCAGGTAAAAATCATAAATCATTAAACACCCTTTTTGAAGAAACGTTTAAAACTAAAAACATTTTTTTTACTAACACGGCTCGCTCGGCGTTGGGCTTAATTTGCGAAACGGTTAAACCTGATCCAAGTAAACGTATTGCCTTGCCGGCCTTTATTTGCGCCGTTGTGGCCACGCCTTTTTTAGCTCGAGGCTATAAAATAGAATGGATTGAAACGGACGATAACGGTGTCATAGACGTGAAAGATTTTGAATCTAAAGCGGCCAAAGTTTCAATGGTGGTCGTACCTCATATTTTCGGTCAATCCGCCCCACTTCAACAAATCGCAGAAATTGCAAAACTGCACAATATTTTTGTAATTGAAGATGGGGCGCACTTAATTCGTCAGTTCCAGCCTTATTTCAAAACACTTGCCGACGCACAAATTCTTAGTTTTGGACGAGAAAAAGTTATTAGTTGTGTTAGTGGTGGGGCCCTAATTTGGAAAGAAAACTCAGCTTATCATGAACACTTTAAAGCCCTAGAAACGAGATTAAAAAAACCCTCTCTTGGTTGGGTTGTTCGTCATACACTGCAACCCCTTATTTTTAGCTTGAGTTTATGTTGGTGGCATCAAGGAGGCAAAATCATTCCGTGGTTAGCCCTCAAGTTGAAGCTTCTCCCTTTAGCCGTAACCCCCTTAGAAAAAAAAGGCCAAGAAGATACGCCCCTCACCCGTTTGGGCTTGCCTCAAAAAAGAATACTCGCTCGGCAAATAAAAAACTTTGACCGACGCGCTGTTCATGCGCAGTCCATGGCATTAGCTTGGGAAGAAGTTCTTAAGCCTTTATGGCCAGAAGCAACAATTGAGGCTTCAAACACCGCATTCAGATTTTTGATAAAAAAATTGAGTCCGACTCAAAAAGAAGAAATTATTTACACCCTAAAGCAACGCCAAGCGCCTTATCATCTTTCCGATTGGGACGGTGTACCTATCAGTCCTTCTGGTGTTCTCTATTCAAAATTCGGTTACAAACCTGGCCAATGCCCTAACGCGGAATATTTTGCCAGAACCTACCTTACTTTCCCAACTAATATCAGAACCCAAAAAGCAAACATAAAAGCCTTTGCTAAATATATCAACCCCACTTAGAATTAATCTTGAATGTCTGCGCCCCAAACACCCACTCCTAATCTCAATCAGGCCACACCACAAGGCAACATGCCCCCCGTGGTTCCGCCAGTCGTTGCCGTTAAAGCCATCGACAAAAAAGCACTAAGAATGGCCAAAACCAAATATTTAAAAGCAAAATTTGCTAATATTTTTGGACGTGTACGTCGGCACGTCGCCTTTTTTATTGTCTGTGGTCTTTTTCTTTACGCTAATATTTGGGTGTTTGCGAGTGCTTGGCAACAAGAAAAAGCGGGTAAAAATGATAACTGGTTTCATGAAGGTTTATTTCTTGTTATCACGGTAGTACTACTTATTACTTTCTACTATCGTTTGTATCGTAAGTCTAAGGTTTATCAAACCGCACTGATTAACCGCGAATTAGCCGAAAAAGCCGCTCAGGAAGCCCGCCTAAAGCTAGAGGAAGAACAAAAAAAACAGGCCTTTATGGGACTTCTCAAGGATTTTCAATCAGCCTCCAATTATAACCAAAAAAGCACTACAATGGCAAAACTCTTAACCGTTGGATTAGAATCTAATTTATTAAGACAAGACGCCATTAACTCACTATGTGACCTAAATCAGTGGATGACCGAGTATGAAGGTTATTTGTCCACCCAAAATTTAATTGTATGGCGACTTAAAAGTTCTCTTTTTGAACAATCAGAGCGGTTTCAAGTCGATAGTGCTACCCAAGATCTAAGTATCAAATCCGTTAATATCATTGAAGCTATTGTAAAAAGACACCTAGCCGATTTCTCTAGTGGCCGAACCAAAAAAGTTCTCGACCTTAGCCATAAAACAATTCCAACCCTAACCTTAACCGCTCAGACGATTCCCGAAGGCAGTCTTAAACTTGATCACTCTAATTTATGGCAATCAAACTTTGCAGAAACAAAAATTAACGGTCTTTCTTTCGCTGGTTGTAACCTGCAATCTTCAAGTTTTTGGCGCGCTCAATGGGATGAGGTTAACGTTCAGGAAGCCAATCTTCAATCCTCAAAACTTAGAACTAACTTGCAAGGCGTAAAGAATTTAACCGCTACTCAGTTTTTCGGCACCAAAGAGTGGGAACTTTGTTATTTAAGTCCCGAACAGCAAACACTGTTTTTTAGCAACACAGACACGATCCCACAAGACGCTCAATCAAAGTGGGACAGTGCTGAACCTCGGCGTCGCAAACTCTATTTCAACTTACTTCGTCAGCAAGCTGACGCCTTAGAATAAATTCATGTTTAACGTCCAAATAATTACAGCCGATCGTTTTGATACATTTAGTCGTGGCTTTGAAAGTGAAAAGGACTTTTTACAATCCGTCGCATTTGCAAAATATCGTAAAAATTGTGGTGAAAAAATAAGACTTGAAGGCTACTTTAAAGGGGATAAGTTAGTCGCCGTAGCGCTTATTCAAAACCTAAAAACAAAACTAAAAAAATGGCTACACGTTCCTCATGGCCCCCTTGTTAAACCTCTATTCAAAGATGAGTTTTGGCCTTGGTGGCTAAATCATTACCGCCAGCTTGGAATCACTCTTAAACAAGATTTAGTGCGCGTATCACCTCTTGAAATCGCCACTACGAAAATTGACTTTAATAAAGCGAATTTTAAACCCGCCGCCATACATCTAGTTAACCCCGAAACTTCATGGATACTAGATATCACAAAAACGGAAGAAGCACTTTTCGCTGAAATGAAAAAATCAACGCGTTATGAAGTTCGTAAAGGCCTCAAACCAGAAATCGGATTTACCACCACTATCGATCAAGATTTAGAAACTTTTTGGGCTTTGCACGAAGCGACCGTCGCCCGACAGGGTTTTATACCTTTCACCAAACAATCGACCCAAGCGGAAATCAACGCCTTTGGCAATGCATGTAAAATCATTACCATTTGGCATGAAGATAAAGCTCTTGCCAGTGGCATTTTCTTATTCGACGAAAAAGCCGCTTACTACCATCAAGGCGCCTCCGTTCACTCAAAACTACCGGCGGCGCACGCCTATATTTGGGCCGCCATTTTAGAGGCTAAAGCCCGAGGCTGCATGGAGTTTAACTTTTGGGGCGTTGCTCCAGAGGCTGACACCGCCCATCCATGGTTTGGACTTTCAAAGTTTAAACGAGGGTTTGGAGGGTTTGAAAAAAACTACCACCACGTGCATGATTTTGAAATCACCTGGAAGGCCAAACTAAACCGTATTATTGAAACTCGTAGAAAGAAAAAGCGAGGGTATTAGACAAACTGAAAGTACTAATTTGAAACATAAAACCAAACACGAAGTTCTTGCTTCCTGTTTATTTTCAATCACCCCTCTTTATCACTAGACAAATAAGGCTTTTTCTCTACCCTCTACATACTTATGCCTATAAATTTATCAGCTCTCGCAAAAAAACTCGCTATAGCCCCAGAAGCCGTCTCGCTTCACGCTATGGATTTAGACTTCGATATTCCGGAGGACGAAATGATTCCTGATAGTATTGCCGCGGCAATTGAAAAAATTGAAATTGGCGATGACATCGCTCAACTAGACCATGAGTTAGAAGAACAAATGGATCGTGAGATTGTTGAAAAACAGTCTGCAAAAACGGCCGGACAAAAGAAGGTCCCACACAAGACTAAAAAGAAGGAGGAGTTTGTAGAAAAAGAAGAAGTAATTGAAATTATCACTGCTGAAGACGGAACCTTGATTCTACCCGAAACCATGACCGTTCGGCAGTTAGCCATTAAAATATCTAAACCGATTCCGTTAGTTTTAGTAAAACTAAAACAAAATGGGATTGTGGCTAATTTGGCTCAAGAAGTTGATTACGAGACTGCGGCAATTATCGCGGAGGAGATGGGCGTTAAAGTAAAAAAAGAAGCAGCAGAACTCTCAGGTGAAGATTTGTTCCGAGGAAACTTAGCAGAAATTTTAGCCGACGAGGAAATTGAATACCTCGTCGAGCGCCCACCAGTTGTTTCTATTATGGGGCACGTTGATCATGGAAAAACGTCTATTCTAGATTATATCCGAGAATCAAAAGTTGTGGACAGCGAAGCCGGAGGTATTACCCAAAGTATTGGGGCGTATCAAGTTATTCAAAATAATAAACCCATTACTTTTCTCGATACGCCTGGGCATGAAGCCTTTACGACGATGAGAGCTCGTGGCGCCCGTGCCACCGATATCGCTATTCTAGTAGTGGCGGCGACCGAAGGCCTGAAACCACAATCAATTGAAGCGATTAATCATGCAAAAGCCGCTGAAATTCCGGTAATAATCGCGATCAATAAAATGGATCTACCGGGTGCCGATCCTGAAATCGTTAAAAGTAAGCTCGTTGAAAACGGTTTAAACCCAGAAGATTGGGGTGGAGAAACACCGTGTATTCCCGTATCCGCGAAAACAGGACTCGGTATTGATAAACTTATTGAAGCGGTTCAAACGATGGCAGAGAAACTAAAACTTAAGGCCAATCCTGGTCGAAAAGCGATCGGAACGATTATTGAATCCACGATGGACAAAAAATCTGGAATTTCTGCAACGATTTTGGTAAACACAGGGACTCTAAAACAAGGAGATCCTTTCGTTATTTATGATCAAAACGGAAAAGTAAGAGTAATGAAGAATTACAAAGGAGACGTTATAAAACAAGCCCAACCTTCAACACCGGTACTTATTTCAGGATTTAGTGATTTACCGCGAGCCGGTGACTTGTTACAAGTAATGGAAAGTGACAAGATTGCTCGAAAAAGATCTGAAGAAGTGGCTTCAATCAAACATGAAGACGATATTAAAAATCGTCAGCAGTTCTCGTTGGCAACGCTAAAGTCTCGAATTGCTGAAGGGAAATTAGATCAATTAAAAATAATTGTAAAAGCAGACACCAAAGGGGCGCTAGAGGCGGTTGTTGCAGAGTGCGAAAAAGCAAAAACAGACGAAAGCATGGCGAAAGTGGTTCACTCTGGAGTCGGTGAAATCACCGAGTCAGATGTAATGCTCGCCGCCGCCGGTGAAACTATTCTGGTGGGCTTTAATGTTAAAGCACCTGGACGAGTGGCTAAACTTGCCGACAGAGAAGGCGTTGAAATCATAAGTCACAATGTAATTTATCACTTAAGTGAACAATTACAGGAAATTCTTGAAGGTCGAATTGGTGAATCTGACACGGAAAGCTTGGTCGGAGAATTCATGATCAAGAAAGTATTTGCGGCTAACAAAAAAATGGCCGTACTGGGCGGAGAAATTCTGTCTGGAAAAGTAAGAAAATTAAGCCAGTTTAGAATCTTTAGAAAAACACCAATCGAAGAAAACGAAAAAATTGAACGAACGGACGAAGGGGAAGAAATTATTGGTTATGCTAAAATTGAAACCGTACAGAATGGCGCTGAAGCGGTTAATGAACTTTCGGCAGTCGGTACGGATTGTGGAATGCGAATTGAACACACTAATATAGTCTTTGAAGAAGGTGATCGTTTGGAACTATTTGTGAAAAAAGGGTAAAGAGATTTCCAGTTCGAACTCTAAAATGCAACTTTTAACACAGAGTTCGAACTGAGTAAATCTCACTTACAAAACAAAATTTACTAACCAGCGTTCTAACCTACAATAGAGTAGCATGAAGAAAAGTGATATCCTCCAGGCTTTAGCGCGAATTTCAACCGATGGGATTATGAGCTTTTCGGCTTTTACACTCGCCTACTATCTTCGCATGGAGTGGTACGAAGTCAGTCTTTTTAACGGCTTACAAACTATTACGCTCTTCCCTCCACCCAATACGCTATTTCCTTTTAGCGTTTATCTTAAATTTGTAATTTTATTTACCGTAACACTCATGCTTGTTATGGCGTTACAAGGACGGTACCGGCTCGGAGCCGACGAAAAAATGTTAGATGAGTGGCAGTATACTTTTTGGAGTATCACCGCTAGTATGACCCTGCTGTTAGGTTATTTTTTCTTTACGAAAGATTACTTTTTCTCGCGACTCATTTTTGGATTAGCGTGGGTGTTAACTGTCTTTTTTATTTGGATAGGGCGTGGCCTTACTCGCTTGGTTATCAAAAAATTACACGCCTTAGATTGGGGTGTTCAGTCAGTGCTTATTTTGGGCAGCGGCGCGCTAGCAGAAAAAGTTTTAAAAGGCATTAACAAGCAACCCCATTATAAAATTGCCGGCATCTTAACCGAAAAGAAATCACTCCGTAAATCATGGCAAGGTCTCTCTGTTTGGGGCAATTTCAGCAGCCTGAGTGCTGTTTTAAGGCGTGAAGCCATCGATGAGGTGTGGTTAACAGAAAGTACCACCACGGCTATGACCGCCAAAATAGTAGCAGCCTCGCACATTAATCATAAAAAGTTTAAATTCTTTCCGGATGAACTCGGCTTAGACCTAGCCGCCATAAAAGTTTCCACGTTTGATAAATTTCCAATCATAACCCTACTAAACTCCCCCCTTTACGGTTGGTGGTCCTTTGTGAAATATAGCTTGGACTTTGTTTTTAGTATTGGGTTATTAATTTTACTTAGTCCTGTTTTTTTTGTGGTCAGTCTATTAGTTTGGTTTACAAATACCAAGGCGCCTATTTTTTATCGCTCAAATCGAGTAGGGGCGGATGGGAAAATTTTTAAATGTTATAAGTTCCGAACTATGGTCGTGGATGCGGAAGCACAAAAAGCAAAATTGATTACACAGAATGAACGCAAAGGCGGTGTGCTGTTTAAGCTGGCAGAAGATCCTCGAATTACGCCCTTAGGACATTTTTTAAGAAAGTTTTCGATTGATGAATTACCACAACTATTAAATATTTTTAAAGGCGATATGAGCTTTGTTGGTCCTCGTCCCCACTTAGTTGAAGAAGTAAAAAAGTATCCCGACCATAACCGTCAATTATTATCACTCCGCCCGGGGCTTAGTGGCATGGCACAAATTAACGGCCGCTCTAGTTTAAGCTTTGAAGAAGAGATGAAGCACGAAATGTTTTATCTTAAAAGTTGGTCTTTATGGCTCGATGGCGTGATCATTATCAAGACCTTTCTGGTTGTGGTTAAAGGAGAAAATGCTGGTTAAAGAGATTTCCAGTTCGAACTCTAAACTTCAACTTTAAGAACAGAGTTCGAACTGAGTAAATAACTATCAGTCTCGTCATCCTCCAAAGGGAGGATCCGTCCTAACTTAATCCACCCGAGACCGGTCTCTCACTTAAAAAATCCCGAGATAAATGACTTCATCCCGGGATATAAACTTAAGGTTCTAAATTGAGCGATACCGGTTCCGCTACTAGTTATAGACCAACGTTGGCACTTCACAGATAAGTCCTGTTTCAGAGAAACCAACCATAACTTCTCCTGTAGGACATTTTAAGTTACCTGCCCCGGCTGAGCGTCGAATATTCCCAGAAAAATGAAAGGCCCCAGCGGCATCAAAGCGGCCTCGTTCAGTCCCATCAACCCTAAAACCTAAGTAACTCCCTGCTACTTCATTATTTTGGTCAGCCGAAAGTACCATACCTCC
>CAMZKS010000105.1 GCA_947311285.1 uncultured bacterium
TCGACTTCTCCATTTCGACCTCCATAAAATTTTTCTTTTAATACATCTAAAGCTTTATTTTTATCCTTTCTAATCAAAGAAGATGTGACGGGATAAATCATAAGATCAACAATTTGTGTACCTTTGTTTTTTTTCTTAACAAAATTCAACTCTTGCTCCGGAAACACTTCTAAAAAAGCTTTACCAGACTGAAAGCCGTTCCCATTCGCTTTAATGCTTTTATAAACCCTCTGTAAGGCTTTTTTATTCTCAGTTCGTTCTTCAATAAAAATAGTAGCAGTTGCCTTGTGAATTTTCAAGAAATGCTGAGAACGTTCTAATATAAACTGGAAAGCTAGATCATAAGGGCATCCAGGTGTACTGTAATTTTCTTTCAAGGCTTTTTTTCTAATTACACTAGAAATAATTCTTGTATCCATTTCTTTAAAAAAAACACTAATGTCTTCCATCAAGTTAACTCTCTTTTGGTAGTTTGTTAAAATTACAAAATCACCACGTTGCTTTCGAATATCACTTGAATGAAAAATAGTTTCAGAAGAAAAGCCATGTTTGATTTTTAAATTTGAAAATTCTAACATTAACTGGTTTTCAAAATAATCTTTCTCAAACAACATCGCTCCGACTCCAAACACTGGGTACTGATCATCAATAACTTCAATATTAGGATCACCACTTTCGTCTATGTAAATATAGTAATGACTCATAGTCCACACTGCGCTTTATGCAACATTACGTGATCTAAAATCACCATTGCCGTCATCGCTTCTAAAATTGGGACCGCGCGGGGTACTAGAATTGGATCATGTCGGCCTTTAATTTTTATCTCTACATTTTCACCGGCTTTGTTCGCCGTAGTTTGTTTTTTAATAATGGACGACGTGGGTTTAATACCGACTCGAAACCAGATATCGTCACCGGTTGAAATCCCGCCTAAAATACCACCGTTGGCATTTCTTTGGGTTCGGTACTTGAGTTCGAACTCTCCGTTCTCCTTGTGTTCTGAGTTCGAACTCTGGGAAGTTACAACAAACGGATCATTGGATTCGCTGCCGTGCATGGCACTTAAATCAAACCCTTCGCCAAACTCAATCCCTTTGGTAGCCGGTACGCTCATCATCGCACCGGCTAGTTCTGCCTCTAATTTACCAAACACCGGTGAGCCTAAACCTACCGGAGGGTTTTCCACTCTGATTTGCACGGCGCCGCCAATCGAATCGCCACTATTTTTAACCGCCTCCACCTTTTGCAAGGTTGTGGCAAAATTTGCTTCATCTGCCATTCGTAAAGGATTTTTTTCTACAAAATCTTTATCAATCGTCGTAAATTTATCTACCCCTACTTGGTCTACAAAACCCCAAATATCAATGTTTAGTTTCTCTTTAAGTATCTTTTTAGCCACCGCTCCACCGATAACTCTGGCAATAGTTTCACGGGCAGAACTTCGTCCGCCACCACGGTAATCTCGAATACCATACTTTTGATCGTAGCCAAAATCCGCATGAGAAGGCCTAAATACATCTTTAATGTTTCCGTAATCCTTCGACTCTTGGTTCTTATTTCTAATAATTACGGCAATTGAAGTACCCGTCGTTTTGCCTTCAAACACGCCCGATAAAATTTCACATTGATCCGCCTCATCTCGCGGTGTTGTAATATGGCTTTGCCCTGGACGACGACGATCTAGCTCCACTTGAATATCGGCCTCACAAAGTTCAATCAATGGCGGACAGTTATCTATAATAACCCCCACGGCTTTACCGTGGCTTTCTCCAAAACTGGTAATTCGAAATAGATTTCCAAAAGTATTCATTCAAGCCTGACTATGGCTTATTTAAAGCACATTTGCAAGCAATTGCTATTACTGCGCAAATATGCTAAAATACTAATATGCGTGATTTAAATAAACTATTCGGTCTCAACAATATGGTTACAAGTCCTGTTGGCGAAAAAACAATTTCACCCTCAGGCCTCACCCTTATAGAGTCATTAAAAAAACAATTTTCATTGAATGTATCTCTTTATTCCACTGAAGATAACGCAGAAAGACAGAGACTATTTATAGAAATACAAAAGCTAGAAAAAGAACATCTCTGGCTAGAGGAACAAACTAAAAATAGTGGACTCAATAGTGAAAAAGACTTTTTATTCAGAATAATTAGCACTCTTTCCTCAGGGAGTATTACTAAAAAAGAGGCTCAACAACTAATCGAAGAAAATATTGAGAGAGCAAGAGAATTGCTTGATTTAGAGAGCGCTCATAAAGAAGAAAGTCTGAGAACCCAACAAAAAATTGATGCTATGAAATTTTTTGGTGCAGGACTTCCTAAAGAATAAAAAACACCTACCTCCCCGAATTAAATCCGGGAAGGCAAATTAGACTTTTTAACGTCGAACCACTCGTGTTCGTCCCGTTACTAATTCTGGGTTTTGATTAAATAATTGTCCTAGTACTAGTTTTTTACTACTTCGTTTGTTGTTGGCTCTAAACACAATCATGTTTACGTTTTTACCTTGTAGTCTTGATGGCGCTACGGTTGCGGGTGTATTTACACGAGCAAACTTATTTACGTAACGCGCATCGTTTTCTTTTTTGTTAATAACTCCTGGGTAAACACTTACCGGTCGACCGAATCCGGCAATTTCTGGGTTATCGTAAGTGAAAGCGGTTTTCTTTGTCTCTACGATTGGTCGAGCCGCTTTTTGTTGATTCCCTTCTTCTACCACTAACACTTTTCGCTCTGTCGATTCATTTTCTGGCGCGAATAAACGATGCACTATTTCTTTACGATCCGCGATAGCGATATTTCGGAAAGTTTGCTCCGTGCCTCGTCTTGGCCCTCGGTAAACCAGTTGCTTGCTAAGCATCAACGCCGGATTACTTCCGGTCATATCAGACATAGCCATTCTACCTGCTTGGTAGCCTGCAAACACCATGTAACCATTACGGTTTCGGTACTGCATAACTTTGTAGCCCGTTCCTTGATTTAACTGACGAGCGAAAGCCAGACTTTCTTCTTCTGTCCAAATACCACCGTTAACCACACGATCACCACGACTCATTCCAACTTGGAAACCAGCGCTCGCTCCACCTTGAGCGCTTCTAATTCCAACTCGGTTTGAACCTGAAGCGTACGAACTACTTACCGAACTGCCTCGGTTTTGATTATCAGAAGTACTTAAAATATTACCGGCATTTTTAACCAAGAACACGTTGTTGCCTTGATCTTCAATAATCACATTTGGATTGTTTGAAGTAACACCGGTTATCGTTCCAAAACTTGTAATTTGAATCCCGGTCGGTGTTACCGTTGTAGTAATTTCACCTGATTGACTAAACGCTGTGAGGTACGTGGTTTGTTCTATGCCATTAAGACTAAATTCTGCATCCGTCGTAATCA